>NZ_DAORXT010000030.1:0-31113 GCF_035371925.1 Acetivibrio sp.
AATGAAGTGGCCGACGCAACCAAAGTTCAGGCGAACGAGGTAGAACAGCTGGCGAAATTTACAGCTGAAATAGACCGAGTCATTAGCCTTAATGTCAAGGATGTTGAGCGCACTTGTGCAGTAACCAAAGAGCTGTCGGAATACTCCGAAGAAATTATAGAAACACTGCAGGGATTGGCTAGATAGAGTTTCATTACTTATATTGGAGAGGCATTGTGCCTCTCCACAGATTGTATTAGGGAGGGGCTGTAACAAATCTATATGGATACATTTGGACTGATCCAATTGGCAGAGCTCATATATGAATATTGCGGTATCGACTTTTTTAAGAATCTTTCCTCTCTTGAGGGTAAAATATCGGAGAGGCTTAAGGAGCTGGGACTGTCCTGCTGGGAATACGGAGGATATTTAAGGGTTGAACCGAAAGAATGGGACACGCTTGTTGATCTCATCACAGTAAATGAGACCTATTTCTTTCGTGAGGAAAGCCTTTTGGAAGAATTTCGAAGGGTCATACTTCCCCAATATAAGGACCGTACACCCGATAATCCTTTGCGTATATGGAGTTCGGCTTGCTCTACCGGTGAGGAACCGTATACATTGGCAATATTATGTGAAGAGACCGGACTGTTTGAAGCCGGTGCAGTTGAGATTATTGCTTCGGATATTGACAGAAAGGTTTTGGAGAAGGCAAGAAAGGGATTGTATAACAAGAAATCCTTTTCCTTTCGTACAATGCCGAAAGAATACTTGGACAAGCATTTTATTTCTTTTGGGGACGAGTATAAGGTCAAGGATTCAATAAGGTCCATGGTTGATTTTAGCTGTCTGAATCTTTTGGATAAGAGCATACCGGAAAAGATTACAGAAGTAGACATAATCTTCTGTAGGAATGTACTGATTTATTTCGATACAAAAGCAATAAAAGAGGTTATTAATTCTTTATATAAAGTGTTAAGAGTAGGGGGATATTTGCTTTTAGGCCATGCAGAGACTATAACGGGAATGAATACCGGGTTTGAAACGATATATGCTCCCTCGACATTTTATTATCGGAAAGGAGAAAAATATCCATGCAGCAGTATGGGGTATTAGTGGTGGACGACTCCTCTTTTATGCGGAGATGTATCAGATTAATAATAGAGAAAGACCCTCAGTTATTTATTATAGGAATTGCAAGAAACGGCATAGAAGCGGTGGAAAAAGTGCAGAGGCTAAAACCCGACATTGTAATAATGGATGTAGAGATGCCTGAAATGGATGGGATGACTGCCTTAAAGGAGATTATGAAGACCTGTCCTGTTCCTGTTGTAATGTTGAGCAACCGGACCGATAAGGACCCTGAAAAAACTTTTCAGGCTTTGGAATTGGGAGCTGCAGATTTTTATTTAAAGAGTGCACTTTTGGAAGAGAATGTAAAACCGGAAATAATAGAGGAATTTTTAGTCAAGCTGAAAGCTATCGCCCGAAAGACAAGAAAGCCTGAAAACAAGAAACAGGAGCAGAAAATTACTTCTGAAAATACATCGGAGATTATCGAAAGCATTCTGAACAAGCCGGAAAGCCCGATTGAAACGAAGCTTGGGTTGGCTGACTTACTGATAATAGGGTGCTCTACGGGAGGACCTTCTGCGTTACAGTCCATTCTCCCGCGTTTCCCCAAGGATACCCATGTACCCATTGTTGTTCTGCAGCATATGCCTCCGGGATTTACCAGACCGCTGGCCGAACGTTTTGACACTATCTGCAATTTGCGGGTTAAAGAAGCTGAAGACGGAGATATTCTTGAAGCCGGAAATATCTACATAGCTCCGGCAGGCTACCAAACCTTGTTGGATAAGAAGACAGACGGTTCGACAACGTTGAGAATAGAAGACTGTCTGCCCGTCGAAACGGTTTACAAACCGTCAATTAATGTAACTTTGGATTCGGCAGCACCTATTTATAAAGAGAGGTTGCTGTCGGTTATCCTTACAGGAATGGGAAACGACGGACTTGTTGGGTGTGAGACGGTGAAAAAATATAACGGTAAAATAATCGTTGAGGCAGAAGAATCCTGCATTGTATATGGCATGCCCAAAGTGGTGTATGAGGCAGGGCTTGCAGATGTTCAGGTACCTTTATCCAGTATTTTTCATAAAATAATGCGCTATCTTAAAAATGAATGATTTCTAAAAATAGATGGATAAGACTTTTTGTTGGAGAATTTGGGCTTTTCAAAGCCTATCTACGTAAGAATTTTGGAGTTTTGGGTTGCATTGACAAATTGCATGTACTTGCTTTAAAATTAAATTATAGGTGTGCTGTAGTCTTTAAATAGCGGTCGAATGCAGTTTTAAAATTGAAAACAAGAAGGTTTTTTTAAGCAATCTTTTTACTCATAATAACTGATAAGACTATTAATAAAATTATTCAAGGCAGGAATCAATTTATGACAGAGGAAATAAAATGGGGAATATTAGGTTGCGGAAGAATTGCAAGAACTTTTGCAGAGAGCTTGCAGTATGTGCCCGACGGAAAGCTTACGGCTGTTGCTTCAAAAACTCCCGGGAAAGCTTGTGAATTTGCCAGGACTTTTAATGTTGAGCGTTATTATGAGGACTATCTTGACCTTGTAAAAGACGAATCTTTGGATGTCATATATGTAGCGACTACGCACAATTATCACTATGAGCACACTCTTCTTTGCTTGGAAAACAAAAAGTCTGTTCTGTGTGAAAAGCCCTTCACGGTAAATTCAAAACAGGCCGAACATTTAATTTCGGTGGCAAGACAAAATAAAGTCTTTTTGATGGAAGCAATGTGGACAAGGTTTTTGCCGTGCATAGTCGAGCTAAGCCGCTTGCTTTCCCAAAACATAATAGGAGATATCGGTTTTTTGAGAGCTGATTTCGGATTTAGCACAAAGGGACGGGATGTACCGAAATATTACTTCGACCCGAACTTGGCGGGAGGTGCGTTGTTGGATTTGGGAGTGTATCCGGTTTCTTTTTCCCGATTTGTGTTTAAAAAGCCCCCTGTGAACATAAAAACCTTTGGATATATTGATACCTCAAAGGTGGATATACATGCGGCCTATATGTTTGAATACGGATACGGTAAAGTGGCGATGATGTCATCTTCGTATAGTGTGGACATGCCTCACGAGGCTGTAATTTGCGGAACGGAAGGATATATAAAGGTTCCCGATTTCTTTCATCCGACCCAGTTTTCAATTCATTTGCATGGCAAAGAAGAAAAAGTAGTGAGGATTCCTTTCGAATCCAACGGGCTAAACTACCAGGCCCGGGAAGTAAATAAATGCCTTCGGGAAGGAAAGCTGGAGAGCGATATTATGACTTTGGACGAAAGCCTTGAAATCATGAAAACTTTGGATGCGCTAAGGGCGGAATGGGGACTTTCATATCCCATGGAATAAAAAATTATGCTAGTATTTATACTTATATGTGATGATTTTTTCGAAATGTAAAATTATCGATACCAAATAGGTGAAAAATTTGGTTGAATTTATGTGATTTAGACGGATAAGTGAATGGAAACGACTTTCCTTGATTTCATGTTAGCTTGACAATTATAATGAAAAATAGTAAATTAAATTTAATTTAATCTTAAAAAGAAATTGATAATTTTAATGGGGTGATAAAATAATGGATGACTATCCGGCGGATTTACAGAGCAGCAAGGCACTATGGGTGTTATTAAAATCAGAGGGTAGTGTAAAAAGGAACAATAAAAGAGGCGATAAATATAAGAGAAGGGCTATAGTAAATCCGTAGATTGGGTTTATTATGCTCTTTTTTAGTCTTATTTATCGCAACATTGTGTTTATTATAACATTGTGGAGGATGATTTTAATTGTTTATTGAGATTCTGGTTTTGGTACTGCTTATAGTGCTGAATGGATTTTTCGCAGCTTCGGAGATTGCGCTGATATCCTTAAATGACAACAAGCTCAGAATGATGGCCAATGAGAAAAGCAAAAAGAAAATTGCAATGCTAAGAAAACTATTATCCGAACCGGGAAGGTTTTTGGCCACCATACAAATCGGTATAACTCTTGGCGGAACATTGTCGAGTGCTTTTGCGTCCGAGAGCTTTTCCGACAGATTGGCAGAGCTTATAAAACAGACGGGTGTCCCTGTTCCGGATGCAGTGCTGAAGACTTTGTCCATGATTTTCATATCTGTGATTCTGTCATATTTCTCACTTGTAATTGGTGAGCTGGTTCCTAAAAGACTTGCGATGAAGGAAGAAGAAGCGATATCCATGTTTGCTGCAAAGCCGCTTTACTATCTTTCGGTTATTACCTACCCTGTTGTAAAGCTTCTCAATGCTTCAACCAATTTAATTGTAAGACTTTTCGGAATTGACCCTAATGCAGATGAAGAAGAGGTCACTGAAGAAGAGATTCGAATGATGGTGGACGTGGGAGAAGAAAAAGGAACCATACAAGAAAACGAAAAGGAAATGATCAACAATATTTTTGATTTCGACAACAAGACAGTCATGGATATTATGACCCATAGAACCGATATTGTTTCCCTTCCGGTCGAAGCAAGCCTTGACGAGGTTATATCTTTGTATAATGAAGAAAAATATACAAGGATACCGGTGTATGAGGAAAGTATAGATAATATTGTAGGAATCCTGCATGTTAAGGATTTAATAAAGTATGTGAGCAGCGAGAATAATACTAAAGATTTTGATTTGAGGAATATTATCAGAAAACCTTACAATGTGCCGTGGTCAAAGAAGGCAGATGAGCTTTTCAGCGAATTGCAGAGAAGCAAGGTTCATATGGCAATTATTATTGACGAATACGGCGGAACGGCAGGAATCGTGACTATTGAAGACTTGGTGGAGGAAATTGTAGGTAATATATTTGACGAATACGATGAAGAAGAAAAAGACTTTGAAAAATTGGACGAGAGCACTTATATATTTAACGGCTCTGCCGGTCTTGATGTTTTAAACGAATGGGTGGATGCAGAGCTGCCTGAGGACGAGTATGACACATTGAGCGGATTTATTATAAGTCAGTTGGGTAGAATTCCGGACTATGACGAAAAGCCTCAAATTGAATTCAACGGGCTTTTGTTCAAAGTAGAAGAGGTAAGTGAAAAAAGGATTGAAAAGATTAAAGTCTGCAGAGCATAAAAAGCTATTGACATTGACGTAGCGTAAAGGTGTAAAGTATTCTTGCGGGGAGGTGAAAGCATGGAGTACACAGTGCAAAAGCTTGCATCTCTGGCTGGAATCAGTGCCCGTACCTTAAGGTATTATGATGAATTGGGTATTCTCAAGCCGGCAAGAATAAATTCATCGGGCTACAGGATATATGGTCAGAAGGAAGTTGACATTTTACAGCAAATACTGTTTTACAGGGAATTGGGCGTAAGTCTTGACTGTATCAAGAATATTATTACGTCTTCTTCCTTTGATCCGCTTTCTGCACTGAGGGAACATCGCGAAAAGCTCCTCCAAAAAAGAGAGCAGCTGGATTTGCTGATAGCAAATGTCGACAAGACAATTGCAGCTGCGGAAAGGAGAGCTGAAATGTCTGATAAGGAGAAGTTTGAAGGTTTTAAACAAAAAATGATTGACGACAACGAAAAAAAATATGGGGAAGAAATCAGGACAAAATACGGAGACGAACAGGTCGATGAATCCTATAAGAAATTTAAGAATATGACCAAAGAGCAGTATGACGAGGTGGAAAAACTTTCACTTGAACTGAATGAGACATTAAAGAAAGCCTTCGCAACAGGTAATCCCGCAGGGGAGCTTGCTCAAAAAGCTGCAGACTTGCATCGCCAATGGCTAAGTTATTTCTGGGGAAGTTACAGCAAGGAAGCCCATGCCGGACTTGCCCAAATGTATGTGGAAGATGAGAGATTTACTGCATATTATGACAAGGAGCAGCCGGGAACTGCGAAGTTTTTGAGGGATGCCATTCTGATTTATACGGGAATGGAGGAAAAATAATATAGTTTATAAGATATTAAAAAGGTTGACTGCCCTTTTTGGCAGCCAACCTTTAATTTTATTATAAACCCGGTTGAAAATCGACTATCCTGACCGTCAGATTATTGGATAAACGGCAGTTTGTCAATTGACTTGAGCAAATATCTTTTTAGGATAGAATAGTCTGTTGAAGTTACCTTGCCGTCCGCATTTACATCGGCAGCGTCCATGTTTACATTTGACACAGGCACTTTTACCACTATTCTTCTTAATGCCGAAAGGTCTGATGAATTTACTTTACCGTCGTTAGTGACATCGCCATAGATAAAGTTAGGAGAAGGCGATACCGGAGGAGTTTGCGAGTTAATGGGCTTCGTTGGTGTCGGAGATGTTACAGGGTCTGAAGCTCTTGGTGTACCGTAATACTCACCCAAGGAAATTCCGTTGGAACCAAGAGGAATTTGGTGGTCAAGACCGATAAACTTACCGTCTTTTGTTTGCCACAATGCTTTCTTCAACAATCCGTATTTTTCTTCATCCCAAGTTGCCCAGTCGTTTCCGATCAATCCGCCGGTATCTCCGGAGTTGGGGTTTATACACCAGAATGTGTGGTGAATGCGGTTTTCAATCATATAATCTCTGAGCAATGTCATCCATTTCTGGTTTTTACCGCCATCCATATGTCCACCCCACTCACCGATTAAAAGTGGAGCGATTCCCTGATCGTTAATATATGCCCAAGTATCATACCAGTAGTCATCCAACAGGGTCTGAGTTGTAAAGTCTTTATCAAACCATGTTTGAGCGTATACTGAAGGACCGTAGTCATGTGGAGAGTATACTATCTGGCTGTTTAAAGGACCTAAATCAATAGGATAATCTTTAACGCCTCTCAAGTTTCCGCCCCACCATGCGCCGTACCATGGAGAAGCATCTCCTGTTGCACCCCAGATATCCGGTGTGTCATAGGTATAACCTTTTTCAGTCTTCGGGTACTGCTCAACACCTTCAATAACTATTAGCACTTTAGGGTTTACTGCCAAGATAGCTTTTGCACAAGTTTCGGCAGCATATTTCCAGTTGTTTTCGTCTTTTGAATTGTCCCATTTTGCAAGCAATTCAGGTACTTCGGCCATATAGCCGCGTTTTCCGTGAGGCTCGTTTTTCAAGTCAAAAGCCAATATAGTGTCATCGTTTTTGTACTTGTCGGCAAGCCAAACCAATGTGTCTATCCACATTTTTGTGGTAACTACTCCGCAAGTGCTTGTTTCTTTTCCGTACCACAACTCATAGTTATGTCCGGAGTTGTTGGCATCAGGGCTATGTATATCAATCATTACCTTAATTCCAAGCTCTTTACAGTAGCCCATAATAATATCGAAGATTTCCATACTGTTTTTTACACCGTCAGTTTCCGGATCATAAAAGTCAGGATTTACCACATGGTATGGAGGATTGTTGCTGGCAGTTACGCTGGAAACCGGGTTTGGCTTTCCAATCATCCAGCTGTACAGAAGCTCTGTTGAAATCGGTATTCTCAAAAAGTTGATACCTCTGTCGGCAACGCTGGTCAGAATACCTTTGACATCATACCAGGCACCGTGGAAACAGTTTTCACTGCAGTTGAAACCAAACCAGTTGGCACCTGTCAACCATACTTCGTTTCCATACATGTCATAAATTTTGTTGCCTTTACAATGCAACCAGTCGTCGTTGTTGGTGTCTACGGCTGTTACTGTTGTAGCTGTGTTATATGAGAAACAAAAAACAGCCAGAACTATCAGCGCAGCAAACAACGAAACAATTCCTTTTGCTTTCTTCATAAAAAAACCTTCCCCCCAAAAGAATAATTTATTTCAATAAATATTATTGAAAACTGTTAACCGGACTAAAGATGAAAAAGTAATAGATATAATTTACACCGACAAAAACATAATGTCGTATAAAGTATATTATTTGACGACAATCACCTCTTACACAAATTTACAATTGAGTTATGCAGGAATATTACTCCTACTATAATTTTATAAAATATTCGAAGGTAAATCAACCTAAATGTGTACGTGTGTAGAAAAATTAAGGATTGTGTAAGGTAGATTGCATTTTTAGACGTTTGCGACAAACATTTCTACATCTTCAGTGGATACAAAATATTTTTTTGGATTTTCCGGATCTATGTACACCGGAAGAGTAGTGATTCCATTTTCTTTTATTATGGGCTCGGGGTCAAACCAGATGTTGTCGCTGTTAAAAAAGTAAAACAATCCTGTGTAGGGGTCTTTCCAACTGCAGGTTATAATATACGGATGCTTTCCGTTTACTGTATAGTTTTTATTCAAAATAACTTCATTGATATCTGCATACACCAGCTGGCCGGTTGCCATCAGGCGTTCGCGAAGCCTTGACTTATTGACTTGTGAAATGATAAAGCTAACTCCGATGGCCGTAAATATTAATCCGATTACGACCAAAACAATGTCGGAAATCATGGAGCCAGTGGATTGCACGTTCTCCGGATTGTCCGGGTCGTAATAGACGGTAATTTCTTTGCCTTCCCTCATACCGGAGGAGTAATAACCAAGAGTATCATAGTATTCTTCACCTTCAACGAAATATTTTATTTGTACGTTATAATGCCTGTCTCCGTCAAAGTCACGGTAGCTGTCTATTTTGGTAATAACGGCAGTGGTCTTTACGGCACTTTTTAGAAAATTGAAATGATTGATGCCGAGTATTACTCCAATTATGGTGGGAATAAGACCGACAGCCGCAAAAATAATTCCCAATATCCATATAGCATTCTTTTTCATTTTTCTACCCCCTGCATAAATCCGTTATAGTTGTAAAGCTATTCTATCATAAAAAAAGATGTATAAAAACAGCTATTAGAAACAATACTCTCTAAATATAGCATAGTTTATTTAAAAGAGTATAAAAAGCTCATGAAATATCGTAAAACAAAACCTGCATAAAAAGGCAAAAGACTTGTTGATATTTTAATCGTTTTGTGTTAGTATGATAGTGAAAAAATTAACCAATTCATAAAAAGGAGCAAAATACGGAAAAGTTTCTTTGTTTGTCAATATTGCAAAAATGCAATGACAAAAATGCAAATAATATAAAAGTAATTACATAATAACACAAATAATAAATATAGTTGGAAGGAGAATTTCTAATGACATCAACAAACATGACATCAAACAAAAAATTGCTTGATTGGGTCAAAGAAATGGCTGAAATGTGTCAGCCAGATGAAATTTATTGGTGCGACGGCTCGGAGGAAGAAAATGAACGCCTGTTAAAGTTATTGGTTGATACAGGCCTGGCTACACCTTTAAATCCTGAGAAGCGTCCGGGATGCTATCTCTTCCGCAGCCATCCGTCAGACGTTGCCCGTGTTGAAGACAGAACTTTTATTGCATCCAAGTCTAAAGAAGATGCAGGACCGACAAACAACTGGATAGATCCGACAGAGCTTAAAGGAACTATGAAAGAGCTGTACAATGGTTGCATGAAGGGAAGAACAATGTATGTTATTCCTTTCTCCATGGGGCCTATCGGTTCACCTATCTCAAAGATCGGTGTTGAATTGAGCGACAGCCCTTATGTTGTTGTTAATATGCGTATCATGACACGCATAGGTAAAGCTGTATTAGACCAGCTTGGTGAAGACGGAGAATTTGTACCGTGTCTCCACTCAGTTGGCGCTCCGTTAAAAGAGGGCGAAAAGGATACAGGTTGGCCATGCGCACCAATCGAAAAGAAATACATAAGCCATTTCCCGGAAGAAAGAACTATATGGTCTTATGGTTCCGGATACGGCGGAAATGCGCTTTTAGGAAAGAAATGCTTCGCACTTCGTATCGCGTCCGTTTTGGCACGTGATGAAGGCTGGCTCGCTGAGCATATGCTCATTCTCCGTATTACTGACCCTGAAGGAAACAAGACATATGTTACCGGTGCTTTCCCAAGTGCATGCGGAAAGACAAACCTGGCTATGCTTATTCCTACAATTCCAGGATGGAAAGTTGAAACAATCGGTGACGACATTGCATGGATGAAGTTTGGAGAAGATGGCCGTTTATATGCTATCAACCCTGAAGCAGGATTCTTTGGTGTTGCTCCTGGTACATCCATGGATTCAAATCCGAACGCAATGCATACAATCAAAAAGAATACAATCTTTACAAACGTTGCATTAACTGACGATGGCGATGTTTGGTGGGAAGGAATGGGAACAGAACCGCCGGCTCATCTCATAGATTGGAAAGGCAATGACTGGGCTCCGGGTTCTGAGACTCCGGCAGCACATCCAAACGGACGTTTTACAGCTCCTGCAAGTCAATGCCCTGTAATTGCTCCTGAGTGGGAAGACCCGAAAGGTGTGCCGATTTCCGCTATTCTTATCGGTGGACGTCGTCCAAATACTATTCCGTTGGTTCATGAAAGCTTTGACTGGAACCATGGTGTATTCATGGGTTCAATCATGGGTTCTGAAATTACAGCTGCTGCAATTTCAAACAAAATCGGACAGGTGCGCCGTGACCCGTTTGCTATGCTTCCATTCATAGGCTACAATGTAAATGACTATCTCCAACACTGGTTGGATATGGGAACTAAGACTGATGCAAGCAAGCTTCCGAAGATATTCTATGTAAACTGGTTCCGCAAAGACAGTGACGGAAAATGGTTGTGGCCTGGATACGGTGAAAACAGCCGTGTTCTCAAGTGGATTGTTGAAAGAGTAAACGGCAAGGGTAAGGCAGTGAAGACTCCTATCGGATATATGCCTACAGTTGATGCCATCGATACAAACGGACTTGATGTAAGCAAAGAGGATATGGAAGAACTCTTGAGAGTTGACAAGGAACAGTGGCTTGAGGAAGTTAAGTCAATAAGAGAGCATTACGCTTCATACGGAGAAAAACTTCCGGCAGAGTTGAAGTCACAATTGGATGCTCTTGAACAGCGCTTGAAAGAAGCTTAATATATTAATTATTAATTAAAGTAAAAAAAAGGAGTCATGGCGTTTGTCACGGCTCCTTTTTAGTTTTAATAAATAGTTTTCGTATCGGCAAAAAGCTGATTTTAAAGAAAAAAAAGACGAAACCTGAGTTTCGACTTCATCAGTTGGTTTTATATATGTTTATCTACTATTATAAATTTAAATTATAGAAAAGGGTGTAATGCTGGCTATGTTTTATTGCCGGTTGACGGGTGTCAAATTGGAGCATCGGTTTGTAAATTGGCTGGGCAAACTTAGCATGTGGGTTGCTGCGTTGATTTTAAATCCATTGGTACGTGGTAATTGCATCGGTAGCTAATATATTGTGTTGCATGTTGGATGATGTATACTGTTCAATTTATACATCACACCCTAGAATTTTCTCTCCCTTTGATATTTTAATTATCACAAATTATTAGGATTTAAACAATATGCAATTTCAACAAAAAATCAACACTCTTAAGACCGGATTTTGATAAATAAAACCAAAAACAATAATCGACTAACGTTATATAATAATGGTTTTTGCATCCAAATCTGGTTGCAAAAGAATTCGATACATATTGTTATTGGAAATAAAACCCTCAAAAAGCAATATTTAAAGCTATTTCCCATTATAAGTTTTTATGGTAGATGAATATTATTCCGAAAATGGTGTTAACATAAGATGTTTGGGTTTTTAAAGATAACAACAGGTTTATCCACAGGTAAAATCAGCCTATATGAGTTATTCACAGAATTGTCCACATTATCCACAGGAGTTATGTGCACAAAACACTTGTTTTGTGGGGGAAATGTGAGGTAATTGTGGAAAAAGATATGGATACGGCTTCTTTATTGGGTTGAAGGCTTTCTGAATTTAAGGAAATTATGTGGAAAAAAGATATGTGAGATTGAAAAATATCCGTTTCAGTGGTTATAATTATATTGAAGGAATATTTTACTTAACGTCGAATTAATATTTTATATTAATATTTTTACCCGAAAGTAGCAAAGTTGTGGACAAACACGGCATATTCAGCTATTTGGGCTTGTTAATATCAATAAAGGGGGGTGGATGCTTTTTTATTTTTCAAGCAAAGCCGTGTTTTGAAGGAAATTTTCAGGGTAAAATTATTAATAATAGCAAGACAGGTATTGTAGCAAAAAATTACAATGCTTGTCATTGACGGAAAGGGGCTGTATGCATATATGAAATTCAAAGTTATCGGAAAAAACATTGTCGTAACAGAAGCTTTAAAGGAAACGGCTATTAAAAAAGTCGGAAAATTGGACAAGTACTTCCGTCGTGATGCTGAAGCGCAAATCACTCTTAGTGTACAAAAGAACAGACATATTGTGGAAGTTACAATACCTTTCGAAGGAGGAATACTTAGAGCTGAAGAAGACAGCCAGGATATGTATGCTTCTATCGACAAGGTTATAGACAGTCTCGAAAGGCAAATAAGAAGAAACAAAACCAAGCTTGAAAAGAAAGTCCATGACGGCAGTTTAAGATTTGAGAACATTCAACTTGACGACGACGCTGAAGAAGAACCGAAATTTGAAATTGTGAGGACAAAGAAATTTGCTATAAAGCCTATGACAGTTGAAGAAGCGGTTTTGCAAATGAATCTTTTAGGACATCAATTCTTCATGTTTTCCAATGCAGAAACCAATGAAGCAAATGTTGTATACAGGAGAAAAGATGGGAATTATGGCTTGATTGAACCGGAGTTTTGATCTATCAATCGCAAATGATAAGATGTTGATATATAATGGATTTTCTACTATAATTAAAAATGCCGAGGCATGTGTCTCGGCATTTAAATTTTTGTTTATTGGAGAGGGCGATATATGGATTTGCTAAAGGATTTAAATAAAGAGCAAAAAGAAGCGGTATTGCACGTTGACGGCCCTTTGCTTGTTTTAGCCGGTGCCGGAAGCGGGAAGACAAAGGTGCTTACGCACAGGATTGCTTACTTGATTAAAGAAAAAAATGTACATCCTGCCAGTATCCTTGCGATAACTTTTACCAACAAGGCCGCAAGAGAAATGAGGGAAAGAATAGACCGGCTTGTTGAAGATGTCAGCGACAGCATATGGGTAAGTACTTTTCATTCCATGTGCGTGAGGATATTAAGAAGGGATATTGAAAAAATAGATTATGACAGAAACTTTGTAATATTTGACTATACGGACCAACAAAACGTTGTAAAGGATTGTCTTAAGGAGCTTAACCTCAATGAGAAAAACTACCCTCCGAAATCGATATTGGAGATGATTGGAAGAGCCAAGGACGAGCTTATTACACCTGAAGCTTATTTAAAAATGTATTCCGGCGATTTCAGGATGGAGAAAGTCGCCCGGGTTTACGAGCTTTATCAAAAGAAGCTAAAGCAAAACAACGCCCTGGACTTTGACGATATTATAATGCTTACGATAAAACTCTTTATGGAGAATCCTGAGGTTTTAAATTACTATCAGAGAAAATTCAGATATATTTTAGTGGATGAGTATCAGGATACCAATACAGCCCAGTATTCCCTTGTCAGCCTTTTGGCACAGGGATACAGGAATCTTTGTGTTGTGGGGGATGACGACCAGTCCATCTATGGGTGGAGAGGCGCCAATATAAGAAATATTTTGGATTTCGAAAAAGAGTTTAAGGATGCAAAGGTAATAAAGCTTGAGCAAAACTACCGTTCAACCCAGACCATTCTTGATGCGGCCAACCATGTTATCAAGAACAACATAGGAAGGAAAAGTAAAAAACTTTGGACTAATAATAAAGAGGGAGATGCCATTAAATATCTTGAGTGTTTGAATGAACATGAAGAGGCATATTTTGTGGCAAGCGAGATAAAGAGGCTTTGCAGAGAGCAAAACCGGTCTTACAGGGACTTTGCCGTACTCTACCGAATAAATGCCATGTCCCGTGTTGTTGAGGATATGCTCATGAAGGAAGGAATAAGCTACAAAATATTTGGAGGACTTAAATTCTATGACAGAAAGGAAATAAAAGATGTTATTGCCTATCTTCGTGTAATTCAGAACCCTGCGGACAACATAAGCTTAAAGAGAATAATTAACGAGCCCAAAAGAGGCATTGGAAATACAACGTTGGATAATGCCGAGAGACTGGCGAACGAAAGAGGGGTCAGCATTTTCTCGATTATTTCATCGGCATCGGAAATTCCGGAGCTTATGAGGGCTTCGGCAAAACTTGAGAAGTTTGTTTCACTGATAAACAGTTTAAGGGCCCAGAGCATGGTTATGACCGCATCGGAAATGATTGAAGAGGTCCTTGAAAGGACAGGCATTTTACAGGCCTACGAGGAAGAGAATACATTGGAGGCCCAGGGCCGAATAGAAAATATCAAAGAGTTGCTGTCCGTGGCAATGGAGTTTGAGAGTGAAAGTGAAGAAAAGAGCCTTACAGAGTTTCTTGCCCATGTATCTTTGGTGTCGGATGTCGATACGATGGATGAGAATAGCGAATATGTTGCTCTAATGACGCTTCACAGTGCCAAGGGGCTGGAGTTCCCGGTGGTATTTTTGGTGGGCATGGAAGAGGGCATTTTCCCGGGCTACAGGTCAATGACCAGCGAGTCGGAGCTTGAAGAGGAAAGAAGGCTGTGTTATGTGGGTATAACAAGGGCCAGGGAAAACCTTTACATGACAAGCACTTTCAGTCGTACACTGTTTGGAAATACTACCTACAACAGGGTTTCAAGATTCATTAAAGAGATTCCCGAGGAGTTGTTTGGGGCCGGTGCTGTGAAAGAGAGCAAGCCGCAGAAAACATCCAATGAAACGGCGAGTAAAAAAATTGACGGAGTAAGCAAAAGCTTTAACCCTTCTGTAAGCTTTAATGCGGCAAATTTAAAAAGTCCTCAGAAAATGGGAGTGGCAAAAGCGGAGCTTAGTGTGGGCGACTTGGTGAGGCATAAAGTTTTTGGAGAAGGAATTATCACCCGAAGAGAGCCTGAAGGGGACGATTTCAAGCTGGAAATACACTTTAAAGGAAAAGGCATGAAAAGACTTATGGAAAGCTATGCGAATTTAACAAAAGTAAATCAGTAAAAAAATATTTCATATTTTTTCATAATGGCCGAACCAAAATAAATATGATTGCGTCTAACTAATCAAAACAGAAAAATGTGGATAAAAAAAGTGTCGGTTATCCAAGAAACAAGAGGAGGTAATAAGAATGAAAAGAATACTGGCAATCATGTTGGTACTCGGCATTATGCTGACAAGTATGACAGCGATGGCAAGCGCAGAAGTTTTTTCGGACATTTCCGGGCATTGGGCAAAAAGCACAATTGAAAAAATGGCGGACCTGGGTATAGTCAAAGGCGTTGGCAATGGTATGTTTTTACCGGATAGGGAGATAAAACGGTCGGAATTTATTGTGGCTTTGCACAAGGTAGCGGAAATTAAAATTAATTATTTTAAAGCTCCGGACATCAATGAGTTTTACAGTGACGTAAAAAACGAAGACTGGTATGCTTCACAGCTTTATGACATGGCATCGTTAAACATTGTTGACGACAGAGAAAAGTTCAGACCCAACGACCTTATAACCCGTGAGGAAATGGTGCATTATCTTGTAAATACGTATAAGTACAAGCTTAATGCAATTTCGGGTGATATTGATGGGGAGGACAGCTGTTTTGACGATGAGGATAGTATCAAAGAGCAGTATAAAAACTCGGTAAAATATGCCTATAAGCTGGGATTTGTTAAAGGAAGGGGTAACGGAAAATTTGTTCCCGAAGGACTCAGCACAAGAGCGGAAGCTATGGTAGTACTGGAAAAACTATTGCAGGCATTAAAAGAAGATGTTAAGGATGCGGTGGAGGTAACTCCTTCGTTTGTAAAAGACAAAGATGGGTATAAAATGACGCTGACAATTAAAAACGGCGGAAAAAATGAAGTTGTGATTATGCATGGTTCCGGGCAAAAGTATGATTTCGTGCTCTTGGACGATAAAAAAGAAGAGGTATACAGGTGGTCGGAAGGAAAAGGCTTTACCATGGCCCTTACAGAGACCCATATTCCTTCAGGAAAGACTGTGGAGTTTTCTGAAGTGATAGATGCGAAGACCTATGAGGAAATCAGCGGCAAGGTATATTATTTTAAAGCGATGATTGTAGGAAGCAGTGAAGACTTTGAAATAAATAAGGACGGATATTATTTAAGTCTCAAAGAGGAAAAAGATAATAAGCTTGAGATAGTACCAAGCTATGAAAAAGGCGAAAAGACTTTTACAATGAAGCTTTCAGTAAAAAATACATCCGACAAGGATATAACAATCAACCATACATCAGGCCAAAAGTTTGACTTTAAATTGCTGGATGAAAATAAAGAAATAATTTATACGTGGTCTGCCGACAAATTGTTTATGATGATGGAGACCGAAACAGTGATAGGTGCGGGAAAGACAGTGGAATTTGAAGAAGAGATTGATATGGAAAGCTATAAAGATGTTATTGGAAAGGCGAAGTATTTGAAGGCTTACATCGTTGGTACAAGTGAGGATTGTGAAATAGAAAAAGACGGATACGAGGTAGAAATAAAATAGAGAATATTTAGGCTTTTATAGTATTGATTAATTTAGGCTGTGCTAGGGCTAATCCCGGTACAGCCTAAATTGATTTTGGAAAATTTGATATTTTCCGGAGCCTCAAATTTGATATAATATATTCAAAAACAATAAAGAAGGAGTTTTAAAATGTATTTTAACCGTACAATATTTCTCTCTGTAATAGCCGGCATTATACTTTTTATTATAGGACAAAGAGTTTCAAGGGCGGTGAATGGAAACTCCCTGAGGATTCTTTTAGGTTTCTTGTTTCTCCTCCTTTGTATTCCGAACTTTCTGTTTGCGGCATATTATTTACATTTAATAAATGAACCTATATGGTATATTAAATTTAGGGCAATCGGCAATATTGAATTACTATCATCCCTAATTGGTCTTTTCTTTGGATTTATGACTTTCAAAGATGGAAGCCTTGGAAATATTAAATTGAAAGCTTTAAATAAATACATTTTCGTTATCTGCATGATTTTAATTATAATACCTTTCATTAAACCCATTATAAGGCCTGTGAGCCGGAATTCCCAGTTTCAAGACCGATGGAAGGATGGAGTGTGTTTGCAATCTACAGGTTCAACTTGCGGTCCTTCTGCTTTAGCGACAATTTTTAATTATTATGGGATATCAAAAAGTGAACAAGAGATTGCGAGGGCATCCTTTTCCAGCTCAAGCGGTACGGAGAATTGGTATTTAATCAGGTATGCAGAAAAGAACGGACTTAAAACCGAAGTTTCATACAAAAACAGTTTGGAAGATGTACCGGTACCGTCAATAATCGGAACTTATATTAACGGCAGGATAGGCCATTTTATAACCATTCTAGGTAAAGAAGGGGACCGCTTTGTTGTCGGTGATTCTTTAAAAGGCAGACTACTGTTAACCGAAAAGGAGTTTAATGAATACTATACTTTTTCAAATTTTGTTTTGCACCTAAAAAAGCCGGAGGACTAACCGGCTTTGTCTGCCGTTAATACGATACTAAGCGCGTTTTATAAAGCCAAACGAAAGAATTATAGGAGAAGGCATAAATACCGGATATGTGTTACAATAATGTATGGTATTATTTTCACAAAAAACTTCAGTATTGGAGGGAAAGCAAAATGAAAAAACCAATTTTGATAATAACATTAATAATTGTACTTTTGAACACATTATCGATTAATGTGTTTGCTGAACCTAAAATAGTGCGAGTATATGTGGATGATGTATTAAAAGAATCAACATTGGACGATTATCCTAAAGGTCTTGATGGATTGGCAAGACTGCCCCTTAACAGAGCGTTGGAGCTTTTGGGTATAGATTATGATATAGAACATGCGCAATACATTTTTACTGTCAACGGCAAAGAGTATTCTATACCGGAAGGCTCAAATTATTATTATTTAGACGGTGAGCGAATAGAGATGCCGCATCCGTGTTATAAAATTAATAATACGACATTACTGATGCCGATTGATTTTTATATTGATTGCTTATCAGCGGAAATAAAATCTGATGAGCAAATAACTAACATATATTTTTATTCTTCAAAGGTAAAGCCTGAGAATGAAGAGACAGAAGGCAAATCCGATACGGAAAACACGGATGATATCAAAGAAGATGAAGGTATTGGCCTTATTTCCCAATACAAAAAAGCTGATATTAAAGTAATATTTTCATCTGCCGACGGCATATATGCACTCGATGAGAAAACAGGAAACGCAATTGCCATTGACGAGTCCTTTGCTAAAAGGCCTGCTTGGACCAGTATAATAGAGAAACTGGAGCCTCACAGATATAAAAAATTGGTTGATATTGATGATAACTATATTTATTTTATAGATGTAATTCATTCAAAAAATGCAGTTGAATCATACTTATACAGGATTAATAAGGATGGTACGCAAAAAATCCTCATAGATTTTGATATTGACATTGAGCAGAACATTTTTTCTAATGAAAACAGTATTTTTTATGCGAAAACTTCCTACTCAATAGATTCCCATGGCTTTACAAAAAAAGCAAAATCCGAGGGGATATTTGAGCTAAAAAAAGGCACCGTTGAACCTAAAAAGATAATAGACAAGGATTATACCTTAAAGGGCATAACCGGAAAATATCTAATATTATGTGAATATTTGTCTTCTGAAAGGAGAGATAATATATTTGCATATAACATTTCAGAGGGCAAGTTATTCCAACTGCCTTCCTATCCTTTTTACTGCTCGTTTGTATCTGCGGTTGAAGGCTCTGTATATTATGGCAATACCAATAGCGAATATTACTACCGGTACAACCTTACTGATAATAAATTAGATAAATTATCAAAGATAGATCCTTCTAAAGTATGGAGAAGGGGTTCCGACAGCAACTTTATATTTTATAATGATAAAAGAAATGATGCAACAAGGACCTTTGCATATGATAAAAGGAACGGAACTTCCTTAATGATAGAAACTCAATGTTCTAAACTGGGATTGTCACCCGATATAGGGGATAACATCAAAGGTATCGGCAGTTATAACGATGATTTCTATTATTATAAAGAAGTATATGTCTATGGGGATTCTTTGGGCAATCTGTTTAATTTGGATAAATGTGAAATTTACAAATCTCATCTGGGAAAAGACGAAAAAGTTCTGTTTTCTGTGCCCTGCATGATAAACAAAATGATGGTAGTAGATAAGAGGTATTTTACTTCCCAGGCATATGTAAAAGTAAACGGTAAAATACTTGATTTCCCGGATGCCAAACCCTTTATTGACGAAAACAACAGAACTCAAGTCCCGGTCAGATTTGTAAGTGAAGCGCTGGGAGCAGAGGTTGAATGGGATGCCACTGCCAAAGCTGTAAAAATATCAAAGGAAAATGAGACAGTTATAATCAAAATAGGAGAAAAGGCAATAGATATAAACGGTGTTAGAAAAGAGATGGACACAGCTGCAATTATAAAAAACGGGAGAACCTTTGTTCCGCTAAGATTCGTGAGCGAAGCATTCGGTGCTTCTGTGGAGTGGAATTCGGATACAAATATGGCGGTAATAAAGTAAGTCCTAAGATTCTCTTGGAGCATATTGTTTAATCGAAAAAATTTGAAGTATATTGCGAAGAAAGATTTAGAGCCTGTTAATACATCGCGGTAAGGTAGGGCACCATTCTAATGAAGTGAGTTTTGCCCGGCCCGGTGAAGTATTTACAGGCTCCGTTTTTATAATTTAATATTCATTTTTACATTTAGCTGTATTTCACGCAGTGAAATTGCTAAAAAGCGATGCCCTCAGGCTTTTGCTTATTTAATGCTCCTTTAATTAACAGCCATTTCGAAAGATACGCAGAAATTAGGCTGTGCCAAACCGGATCTTCCTTTAAAGGGATCTGAGTCACGGAGCAAGCCCCAGCGGTACGTTCCATTAGGTCTCGCTTTTCCGCCGGTAAAGGCATAGCCGACTTTTACACCCCAAGCGGGTAGATCATTGGCACAGGTTATTATTACCGAATTTCCCGAGATTTCAACCGAATTTATTGTGACTCTTGAACCGTTGGCAGTGACCTCGAACCCTTTACCGTTTCTCCATTCGGTCAAGCTACTCTGGTTTGGTGCCGGGAGCGTAGTGTCCCAAACAAGTGGCGGTACCGGTACATGGAAGTCTACTGTAATGGTTCTGCCGTTTTTGGTGGCTTTTATAGGCTGAAGAGGTTTCCAGTCCTTACCGAGAACAACCTTTTCATAATAGACCTGAGCATACTTTTCACCCAAATGTTGATATCCGGTGGAAGTCAAATGAACGTTATCGCCTCCGTAAGTTCGCTGATAATTGGGACCTATACAGATTATATCGCCGGGATAATCGACACCTGCTTTCCATTGAGCCAAGGTAGAAGCTGAAGTTCCGGTACTTGGATAGGAGTGCTGCTGAACAACAAACATTGGGATATTTTGTGTTTGTCCGGTTATAGCCTTTATGTCCCGGTTATAATCCAACCACAATTGGCGCATCTCATTTTCATAGTTGGGATTACCGCAATCGGTTTCACCGTGGGTTAGGATGATGCCTCCCACACCGTAGGTTTTTCCCGATGCTTTTGCCAAGCGGTTGATTGCAGTAACTTCAAATATTGATGCAGCATAAGCACGGCCGGTATTTCCCGTATCAGTGGCACCTTTTTTGATTACAGACATACCCTGACCGGATTCACCTACTACCGTATGTACCGAAATATAGTCGTTTCCGCCTGCAGCTTTTACCATTGCAGTTATTTGGTTCGCCATTGCAGTATGGGGGGTCTCACCATATAAATTTCCTGGGTAGGCAGACGGGAAACCTGTTGCAAGGTTGCGAATAGGTTCGGTAAGGGGAACCAGTTTCAGCTGACTGCTGTTGGCATCGTAGGGAGGAACCCTTAGGTTGCCCAAAGACAGCTTCAAATTGTTGTAAGGCTGGGTTGAAGATAAAATTGGAGTAGCTCCTACAGAGAGACTTTGACCCGTACCTATGATTCCGGCCCAATCCCAAGGTATGTTAAGATTGATTGACGGCGATGGAGTCGGTGAAGGTGTCGGATTTGCGGTCTCGCCCGGGAAAGAAGATATCAGACGCAATATATACCTTTTCAGATAGCTTAAGTCGCTGGAGGTTACATTTCCGTCTCCGTCGGTATCGGCATTGGAGTATGCCGTTCCTGTAAGTATGTTCTGCCTTAGAATATGTCTTACCAATAAAGTCATATCGGTAGAATTGATGGAGCCGTCACCGTTGATGTCGCCAAGTTTTCCGGTGCTGGCAGCGGTTGTTGAAATTGAGATACATGAGATGACCAGTGAAAAAATCACTAAATAAAAAATAACCTTTTGCACAACTTTCGATGCCTTCATAATTTATCCCCCTTTTTTTAATAATACTGTTTTATTAATTTATATTGTTAATAAAAATTATATGGATTAAACTTTATTGCTATATATGTTCGATGACATTCGATTTTTTCGATTGGGAAAATTACTTCATGATACTCAATAAATATATTTCATTTATGTAAAAAGATACGGAAGAGATATTTATTATGAAAATGTATTTATTATGAAGATATATTTATTATTTATGAACCTGTAGTGTTTTTCTTTTCTTTGCTTTTTTCTAATTGACAAATCAATCCCCATGCATTATAATAACCTTAATTCATCAATTTATAACTTTAATATGATAAAGTGATAAAGTGAGGTGCTTAAATTGGCAGAGTGGAAGATACATACTCCAGAAGGTGTTCAGGATATACTGCAAAATGAATGCTTCTTTAAGAAAAACCTGGAGGACCGGATCAGAAAAGTATTTCGTTCCAGTGGTTACTATGAGGTAGAGACTCCGATTGTAGAGTTTTATGACGTTTTTTCTACCGAAGAGAATATAATTCCCCAGGAGACCATGTTTAAGTTTTTTGACCAGCAAGGAAGAATTCTGGTTTTAAGACCGGATATAACAATACCTATTGCCAGGGTTGCGGCTACCAAACTAAAGGACGCGCCTTATCCCTTGAGAATCTCCTATATCGGCAATGCCTTTAAATATAACGAGCTTGGCGGAGGAAAGCAGAAGGAGTTTACCCAGGCCGGTGTTGAGATAATCGGAGTAAACACTCCGGAGGCAGATGCCGGGGTTATAGCTACGGCAATTGATGCTGTAAAGGCCACAGGACTTGAAAATTTCCAGATTGATATCGGTCAGGTGGAATTTTTCAAAGGGCTGATGGAGGAAACCGGCCTTTCGGAAGAAGAGACGGAGAAGATGAGGGTACTTATAGACCGAAAGGACTTTTTGGGAATCGAGGAATTGGTTGAGGAGCACAATATCAGGGACGACCTTAAAGAACTGATATTAGACCTTCCTAAATTATTCGGCTCAACAGATGTTATTGACAGGGTGGAAAAGTATCCTATAAATGAGCGTTCAATTAAAGCATTGAACAACTTAAGGAGCATTATTAATATATTGGACGATTATGGCCTTTCAAAATATGTTTCGGTAGACTTGGGTATGGTTCAAAGTCTCAATTACTATTCCGGTACTATTTTCAGAGGCTTTACCTACGGAGTTGGATTCCCGATATTAAGCGGCGGAAGGTATGACAGACTGGTGGAGAAATTCGGAAAGAGCAGCCCCGCCACAGGCTTTTCCATGGGAATCAATATGGTGATGATGGCCCTCGACAGGCAGAAAATTGAATTTGAAAAACCCAGAATCGATACTCTTGTCCACTGTAGGGAAGAGGGAAGAAAGACAGCATTTCAAATATGTGAAGCCTTGAGAAAACAAGGACTTGTCGTGGAGATGGATATAAACGGAGGAGATTTGGATACAGCCAGAAATTATGCGGCTTTAAAGGGCATAGGAGGCATATTGGAGGTTCTTGATGATGAAAACATAGAGGTTCATAACCTTGAAAAGGGTGAGGTCTCAAAAGTGACCATAAGTGAGCTTTTAAAGGCATGAGCTAAGGAGGGGGAGAAATGAGATATTTGACGATAGCGCTTTCAAAGGGAAGACTTACCGATATGTCGGTGGAGCTGTTTGAAGCCATAGGAATAGATTGTACGGAGCTTAAAAATTCATCAAGAAAGCTGATTCTGACCGATGAAAAAAACAAAATCAAGTTCTTTCTTGCAAAACCCAGTGATGTGCCTACATATGTAGAGTATGGAGCAGCAGACATAGGTATCGTGGGAAAAGATACGCTGCTGGAAGAGGGAAGACACCTTTACGAAGTATTAAACCTTGGATTTGCAGCTTGCAAAATGGTGGTGGCAGGCCCGGCGGAGCTAATGGGAAAGCTTGACCAGCTCACCAACAAAAGAGTGGCCACAAAGTATCCCAGGATAGCAAGGGAGTATTTTGAGCACAAAAGAAAAGAATCCATTGAGGTTATAAAGTTAAACGGGTCCATTGAGCTGGCACCGTTGGTGGGGCTTTCCGAGGTAATAGTGGACCTTGTCGAGAGCGGAAGAACCTTAAAGGAAAACGGGCTTGTGGTGCTGGACACAATTGCGGATATAAGTGCAAGACTTGTGGTAAACAGGGTAAGTATGAAGATGGAAAGCGAAAGAATTAATGCAATAATAGAGGGAATACGAAAGGAATTGGAAAAGAGGTGAGATAGATGATAAAGCTTATCGATTTAAGATGCGGCAAAGACAGCGGCATATTTGAAAGTCTTGCGTCAAGAAGCCAGCTGGAGCATAAAGATGTTTTGGACCGTGTCGAGGAGATAGTGGGAAATGTGCGGCGAAATGGCGACAAGGCAGTCTTGGAATACACCGCCATGTTTGACAAGGCTCGGCTTACTTCTGATAAGCTAAGGGTTACAGAGGAAGAGATAAAAGAGGCGTATACCAAGGTTGACCCCAAGCTTGTTGAAGTGATAAAAAAGTCGAGGGACAATATCAGGGATTTTCATGAAAAGCAGAAGGAGAAATCTTGGTTTTCCACCGATACGGAAGGGGTAATTGTAGGACAGCTTTCAAGACCTCTAGAGGTTGTGGGTGTGTATGTTCCGGGAGGGACAGCGGCCTACCCTTCATCGGTTCTTATGTGCACAATGCCTGCAAAGGTTGCCGGTGTTAGCAAAGTTGTAATTACCACGCCCCCGGGAAAGGATGAAAAGATAAATCCTGCCATATTGGTGGCGGCAAATGAGGCCGGAGTGGATGAAATATATAAAGTAGGAGGTGCCCAGGCCATAGCAGCTTTGGCATTCGGTACGGAGACAATTCCGAAGGCGGACAAGATTGTGGGGCCGGGAAACATCTATGTGGCAATGGCAAAGAGAACGGTATACGGCTATTGTGATATCGATATGATAGCCGGGCCCAGCGAGATTATGGTGGTTGCCGATGAGACTGCAAACCCGGTGTTTGTGGCTGCAGACCTTTTATCCCAGGCAGAGCATGATGCGCTTGCTTCATCCATTTTGGTTACAACCTCAGAGAACGTTGCAAAAGAGGTTCAGAGGGAGTTGGAGGTGCAGCTTGAGGCTTTGGAAAGAAAGGCGATGGCCAGAAAGTCGATAGATGACTATGGCGCGATAATTATTGTTGAAAACCTGAAAGATGCTGTGGCGGTAGTTAACAGGATTGCGCCGGAACATCTGGAGCTTTGCATAGAAGATCCTTTTTCGGCACTGGGGAGCATAAAAAACGCGGGTGCGATATTCCTCGGAAATTACTCAACAGAGTCCTTGGGAGATTATTTTGCAGGACCTAACCACGTGCTTCCCACAAGCAGTACGGCAAGATTCTTCTCACCCCTAAATCTGTCGGATTTCATGAAGAAAAGCAGCATTATTTCCTATTCAAGGGATGCTCTTTCTAAGGTTAAGGACGATGTCATACTTTTTGCCGAATCCGAAGGGTTGGGGGCCCATGCAAATGCTATAAGGGTAAGGTTTCAAGACAATCAGGGTAAGTAAAAAAGAGAGTAAGCAGAAACAGAAATAAGAAATAAAGTAAATAAAAGTGTATACAGAAAAGAAAATATTTTCGATGCAAACAAAAAAGGGGGGTAATGTACAATGATTGGAGATTTGGTAAGACCTGAATTACAAAAATTAGTGCCGTATGTTTCTCATCAGATTCCTTACAGAATAAAGCTTGACGCAAATGAAAGCCCCTTTGAGCTTCCCGAAAGCATCAGAAAAAAACTGGCGGATTACTTTTTAAAGGGGCCGGGTTTGAATATCTATCCTGACAATGAGTCCGTAGAACTTAGAAAAACCCTTGCGAAGTATTGGAATGTTAATCCTGATGAGGTTGTTGTGGGCACCGGATCAAATCAGCTTATTCAGCTGATAATAACAGTGTTTGTTGGAAAGGGTGAGAAAGTGGTCTATCCTTGGCCCTCATTCTCAATGTATAAAATAAATACCTTGATAGCAGGCGGCGAGCCGGTGGGAGTTCTCCTTGACAAGGATAAAGACTTTGGCTTTGATACCGATAACTTTATTGCCGCTGTAAAGGAAGAAAGAGCCAAGGTGGCATTCCTCTGCAATCCCAACAATCCGACAGGTGGGATGATTTCTTCGGAGGATATTGAAAGAATACTAAAAGAATGCAGCAATTCAATTATTGTTGTTGACGAGGCTTATGCCGAATTTTGCAATGAGAGCGTAATACCTCTTGTAAAGAAGTACGAAAACCTCGTGGTGCTGCGTACTTTCTCAAAAGCCTATCTTCTTGCCGGGGCAAGGTGCGGCTATTCCATAAGCGGTCCTGAGATTGCGAATGAGATAAACAAAATAAGACCGACATACAATGTAAGCTCATTGACCCAGCTTATAGCCCAAATGGTGTTTGAGAAACAGGAAGAAATGCAGAAGATGATACAGTATTTGATCAATCAAAGGGGAGAGCTTGAGGCCGGGCTGAAAAAGATAAAGGATGTTTATATTTATCCTTCCTGTGCAAATTATGTGCTTATTAAAGTGCCTAAAGCGGATGAAATAAGCAAAGAGCTTGAAAAACGGGGGATATTGGTTCGAAGCTTTCCCGGCGACCCTGTGCTTTACGACTGTATCAGAATAACTGTAGGCACCAAGGAAGAAAATGATATTTTCTTAGAGGAATTTTCCGACATTATTAATAATTTTTAATTAATATTATAGTTGCGATTTTCTATAGAAATGGTAGAATTAAAATAGCTTGTCGGTGTAGTACCGATGGGATTTGACTATTTGTTTCGGAGGCAATTTAATGGGTAGAAAGTCTGAAATAAGCAGAAAAACCGGCGAGACCGATATAACGTTAAGCATAAATATTGACGGCTCCGGAAAAGGTAACATCACTACGGGAGTTGGGTTTTTGGACCATATGCTCAATTTGTTTGCAAAACACGGTCTTTTTGACCTGGATGTAAAAGCAAAGGGCGATTTGGAGGTTGATGCCCACCATACCGTAGAGGATGTGGGAATTGTATTCGGTCAAGCCATAAAACAGGCTTTGGGTGAAAAGAAATCCATAAGAAGGTACGGTTCTTCATTTGTACCGATGGACGAAACCCTGGTGCTGGTTGCTCTTGATATAAGCGGCAGGCCGTATCTGGTTTTTGATGCAGAGCTTAAATGCGAAAGATTAGGCAACATGGAGACGGAGCTTGTTGAGGAGTTTTTCAGAGCGGTTGCCTTTAACGCAGGCATAACACTGCATATTAAAGCATTATACGGCAGCAATACTCATCATATAATTGAGGCTATGTTCAAAGCCTTCGGAAGAGCCCTTGATGATGCAACCAGGGAAGATGACAGAATTAAAGGAGTCATGTCGACCAAGGGAATATTGTAATTAAATTTTATATAAAATACATATTTAGTAAGAGGGGTTTTGTAAAATGCTATTAGGAGACACAAATTTTATAGACCTTCCTTTATATATTAAAGGTAAGGTAAGAAATGTTTATGATTTGGGAGACAAACTTTTAATTGTAGTTACCGACAGGATATCTGCTTTTGATGTGGTATTTCCGAACCTTATACCCAACAAAGGAAAGGTTTTGAATGGCATTTCCAAGTTCTGGTTTGACTATACCAAGGATATAGTAGACAACCATGTTATAACTACAGATGTGAGTGAATATCCTGAAGGACTTTCAAAATTCAAGGAAGAGCTTGAAGGCCGTTCCATGCTTGTAAAGAAGATAAAGATGATACCGGCAGAGTGCATAGTCAGAGGATATCTTGAAGGCTCCGGACTTAAAGACTACAAGGCTACCGGAAGCATATGCGGAATAAAGCTCCCTGAGGGTCTAAGGCAGGCAGACAAACTTCCTGAACCGATATTCACACCTTCTACAAAGGAATCGGAGGGTCATGACCAGAATGTGTCCTTTGAAGGCCTTTGTAATGCTATAGGTACGGAACTTGCCGAAAAGCTTAGAGACATAAGCTTGGCATTATACGAAAAGGCAAGCAAGTATGCTGAGAGCAAGGGTATTATTTTGGCGGATACAAAGTTTGAATTTGGTATTTTGGATGGAAAGATTGTAGTGGGGGATGAGTTGTTTACGCCCGATTCCTCGAGATTCTGGGATATGAATGAGTACGAACCCGGCAGAGCTCAAAAGAGCTTTGACAAACAGTTCTTGAGAGAATACCTCGAAACCATTGACTGGGACAAGAACCCGCCGGCTCCGACTCTTCCCGATGATGTGGTTAAAAATACAGAATTAAAATACATTGAAGCTTATGAAAGGCTTACAGGCAATAAGCTGGTGTAGCTTGAAACACTCCCCTTTCTTACTGTTCGGTAAGGGGAGTGTTGGGTGTTTATACTTAATTTTTTGTGTGGAGTGAACAAATTTGATAGCTGTAATAGATTATGGAGTAGGAAATTTAAAAAGTGTTGAGAAAGCATTTCAGTTTATTGGTTTTGATGCAAAGACCACTTCTGATAAAGAGATGATTTTAAATGCAGATTCTGTAGTTCTTCCGGGAGTAGGAGCTTTTGCGGATGCCATGGCAAGCCTTTCTCAAAGCGGGATGATTGAAGTAATACGAAAGGTTATTGACAGCGGAAAGCCGTTTTTGGGCATTTGCCTTGGTATGCAGCTCTTATTTGACTATAGTGAAGAAGGCGGAGAGAACAAGGGACTTGGAATTTTGAGAGGAGCAATCAAGCAGCTTCCCTTCGGTATGAATCTTAAGGTTCCTCATATGGGGTGGAATTGCCTGGAGCTTAAAAACAATTCTTCGTTGTTTGAAGGGCTTCCCCAAAAACCCTATGTTTATTTCGTTCACTCTTATTATCTCGATACCGATGATGAGGATATAGTCATTGCCAAAACCAATTATGGCATCAACTTCTCTGTTGCGGTACAAAAGAAAAACGTTTTTGCTACCCAGTTCCATCCTGAGAAGAGCGGTGAAGTTGGACTTGAAATATTAAGAAATTTTGCGGGAATCATATCTAATAATAAATATTCTTTAAAAGGTGCTTAGTTTAACTTAGGAGGTTGTTATAAATTATGATTATTTATCCGGCCGTTGATATTAAGGATGGAAGGTGCGTAAGGCTTGTACAGGGAGAATTTGACAAGGTGACCGTTTATTCCGATGATCCCGTTGAGATGGGACTCAAATGGGAGAAGATGGGTGCGGAGTATTTGCATGTGATTGACTTGGACGGGGCAAGAACCGGAAATGTTCACAATACTCCAATTATAAGCGAAATGGCAGTAAAACTTGGTATACCTGTGCAGCTGGGTGGAGGAATAAGGACTATCGAAATGATAGAAACAATTTTGTGCAAAGGAATTCACCGCGTGATATTGGGAACTTCCGCAGTTCAGAATCCGGAACTGGTAAAGCAGGCTTTAAAGACTTTTGAAGGCAGTGTTGTCATTGGAATTGATGCAAAAGACGGAATGGTCGCTATAGAGGGATGGGCAAAAACCAGCGAATTTACAGCCATAGGTTTTGCCAAGAAAATGGAAGAATTAGGTGCAAAGACAATAATATACACGGACATATCCAGAGACGGAATGTTGGCAGGTCCAAACCTTAAAGCCATGGAAGAAATGGTGAAAGCTGTGAATATAGAGGTAATTGCATCCGGAGGGGTCAGCAACATAAATGATATAAAGAATTTGAAAGAAGTGGGTGTTTCCGGCGTTATCGTTGGAAAGGCACTTTATACGGGCGATTTGGATTTGAAAGAAGCTATAGAAGTTGCCAAATAAGGAGTGAGGAAGATGGTGACAAAACGAATAATTCCCTGTTTGGACGTTCATAACGGCAGGGTAGTAAAAGGGGTCAATTTTGTAAACATAAGGGATGCCGGTGATCCGGTTGAAATTGCTTCCATTTACGACAAGGCCGGCGCAGATGAGCTTACTTTTCTTGATATAACAGCTTCAGCGGAAGCCAGAAACATTATGATTGATGTGGTAAAACGAGTTGCGGAGCAGGTTTTTATTCCCTTTACTGTAGGAGGGGGAATAAGAACTGTGGAGGACTTTCGCGAGATTTTAAAGGCCGGGGCGGATAAAGTGTCTGTCAATTCAGCTGCAATAAAAAGGCCGGAGCTAATATCCGAAGCCGCATCCCGTTTCGGAAGCCAGTGCGTGGTGGTTGCAATTGATGCTAAAAGGCGCGACGACAACTCGGGATGGGATGTATATATTAATGGAGGAAGGATCAATACCGGAAAAGATGCTGTAGAATGGGCTGTGGAAGCTGAAAAGCTTGGCGCCGGAGAGATTCTTCTTACCAGTATGGATTGTGACGGTACCAAAAAAGGATATGATATCGAGCTTACCAGAAAGGTATCGGAGAGTGTGAGAATTCCGGTTATTGCATCGGGCGGCGCCGGTACCATGGAGCATTTCCGTGAAGCGCTGGTGGAGGGCAAGGCTGATGCTGTACTGGCTGCGTCCCTGTTCCACTACAAAGAGATAGAAATAATGGACCTTAAAAGGTACTTAAAAGAGAACGGAATAGAAGTTAGAATGTAGATTGAATATGGAGGCAATAAAATGGCAAGTATTTTTGAAGAATTGAAATTTGATGACAGGGGTCTGATTCCGGTAATTACACAGGACTATAAAACCAATGAAGTTCTGATGATGGCATATATGAATGAAGAGGCACTAAAGAAGTCTTTGGAAACAGGTAAGGTTCACTATTTTAGCAGAAGCAGAAATAAATTATGGCTAAAAGGTGAAACTTCCGGTCATTTTCAGCTCATTAAGTCTATAAATATAGATTGTGATGGAGATACTCTCTTAATAAAAGTTGAGCAGGTTGAAGCTGCTTGTCACACAGGGTATTACTCCTGCTTTTATAGAGAGGTGTCAGGCGACGAATTAAAGGAAACCTCCAAGAAGGTTTTCGATGACCAAAAGGTGTATGCAAAAGATGCGGCAAAGATACTTCAGGAAGTATATGATGTCATAGTTGACAGAACAATACATCCTAAAGAAGGTTCATATACAAATTATTTATTTGAAAAGGGCCTAGATAAGATATTGAAGAAGGTTGGAGAAGAAGCAGCAGAGGTTATTATCGGAGCGAAGAACAAGGATAAAGGCGAAATTGTATACGAAATATCCGATTTGATTTATCATCTCCTTGTTTTGATGGTGGAAAGAGGAATTAAGCTGGAGGACATCTACAAGGAGTTGGAAGGAAGAAGATAGGACAGAAATTGCGGAGGTCTGGGGATGGATTGCTACAAGCTCAAGCGCCTACTTAAAAAGGAAGAAGGACCCAAGCTTGACTTTAAAGCAGAGCTTAATTTGTCCACTGAAAGTGAGAAAAAGGAGCTTACCAAGGATGTCATTGCCATGGCCAATTCCAGGGGCGGGCGAGGATACATTCTCTTGGGTATTGAAGACAAGACCAAAAAAATATTGGGAATTGATCCTAAGGGATATAAAGAAGAGCAGATTCAGCAAATAATTTATAACCGCTGTGATCCGCCTGTGCCCATCTCAGTGGACTTTGTTGAGATGGAGGGCAAAACTGTAGGAGTAATTACTGTCTACAGAAGCTATAATGATACCAGAAATTAAGACAGACAAAACGGCCAAAATAAGTTAGAATG
>NZ_DAORXT010000031.1:0-29696 GCF_035371925.1 Acetivibrio sp.
TAAAACAGGGTTCTGTAAGATTTTGTAAGGCAATTAAACTTGCAATTTAAATTTTTTGATTTTTGATAAAAATATCGTTGCATTTAAAAATAATCTGTGCTATAATACTTTTTGCAAACGCATTGCGGGATTGTGTAATGGTAGCACGAATGACTCTGGATCATTTTGTGAGGGTTCGAATCCTTCTCCCGCAGCCAATTATATGTAGTAAAAACGTCTATGTCTGTGACATAGGCGTTTTTTCTTATATCACAAAAGGATTGTGATGGTTTTGACTTTGAAGATTCCCGATATTTGAGCTGAAAAAACAGAAGGGCCCAATCAGCCCTTGTGAAAAACATTTTTCGAGTTTTTTACGGCTTTACAGGAAGATTGTCGACAATTATAACCGTACTTCCTGTAGGTTCAAATCCTGTTTCGGTAGCCAGGTAAAATGTAATGGTGTGTTCACCGAGCATTTTAAAATGCACATTGTTCCATATCAGGACATTGGAAAAAGCATTGTCTTTTACTTCTACTGCATTTATTTTTGTTTCATGCATCAATTCATTCATCGGATCCGTAAGCCGGAATTTAAAATTATTTATACCGTTCGGAACGTTTGCGACCATTGTATAGGTAACAAACGACAAAGTAATGGGCGGTGCTTTAAAAAAAGGGTTGAATAACAGGTCTCGGCCGTGGAGCTTTGTTATTTCGTCAAACACCAGAATATTCACTATTGCCGGAGATATATTTATTATGTTAATCACCACCTTTACATACAGCTCTTATTTATTTTACTTCATGATATGGCATTATTCAACCTGTATGAATAATAAATGTTCAAAAACGAAAAAAACAGAGCATTTTTCAGGTACCCAAAAATATACCGTATTGTAATGTTGAATGCGATATAATAAAATAATATATATTGAAAATATAGAAAGTTTATCTATATTTAATACTTTATAAGAGGTGATTGGATGGTTAAAAGGGAAAAAGATATGATTAAGGAAATAAAGGAGCAGATGAGAGGCGGAAAGGGCTCGGTTGAGCTTTTGCATATTTTCAAACAGGAAGAGCTTAAGGGAAAGGCCAGACTTTGCGCTAAAATTGCTATAAATCCCGGCTCATCAATAGGTCTGCATGAGCATGTTGGTGAGGAGGAGATATTTTATATAATAAGCGGGAAGGGTTCGGTAAACGATAACGGAACTGTTACCGAAGTAGGACCCGGTGATGCGGTAATTACCGGCAACGGTGCTTCGCATTCTGTGGAAGCTGTTGGAGACGAACCTCTTGTAATGATGGCTGTGATTCTTCTTTACTGATTTGAATGAAGCAATTTATAAAAAAGAATAGGAAAGGGTTCTACTTTAGAACCCTTCAATGTTATAAAAAGCTTTAATTTTTTATCCGGGTTTAAAAAGAGAATCATTAGACACTTACTTTGATTATATTTCAATTTTACTTTTATTTTTTTACCTCGTCAAGCATAATTGCCTATCAATTCCAGCAGTTGTTTATGATTTTTGGGGTTTGCCTTTGAAAATCGATTAAAAAACCAAATATATCGCGATAAATCAATAGCATTTATCTTTTCTTTAAATTTCGGCGTTTTGTTGGAATTTATGCTCATTAAGTTATTACAATTATGAAATCAAACATATTTTATTATAGGCTAATTTTGCCGATATTTATTGCAAATAAAAAATCAATAGGAATGGGAGCGATCAACATTGAAAAAAACCTTCGTTCTTGACACAAATGTATTGCTTCAAACTCCGTTTGCACTGTACTCCTTCGGGGACAACGATGTTGTGATACCTGAAGTTGTACTGGAGGAACTGGATAAGTTTAAGAAGGATAATACCGAATTGGGTACCAATGCCCGGCATGCGGCAAGAATTTTGGACGAATTGAGGGCAAAGGGAAACCTAAGTGAAGGTGTAAAGCTTGAAAATGGAGGAATGTTGAGGGTTGAATTAAACTGCAACGGTGTCAAACTTCCGGAAAGCTGGGATGATTCAAATAACGACAACAGAATACTTAAAGTTTGCAAGGGCCTGCTCGAAAATGGCGAAAATGTTTTCCTGGTTACAAAGGATATATTTGAGAGAATCAAGGCAGATATTTTAGGTATTGTAGCCCAGGACTTTTTTGCAGAGCAGGTTCCTGTATTTGAGGATCAATATAAAGGAAGGATGGATGTATATACCACCGAGGAAAAATTGAATGAATTTTACAGCAAAGGGTTTTTGCACAATGAAGACGTTTTTGTGTTTAACACCGATTTCAGTGAAAAAATAAATCCTGTTTTGATTGCAAATCAATTTCTTTTGATTCAATCATCTGTAAATAAAAAGCATACTGCTTTAGGCCGTTTTGACGGTAAAAAAATAGTGCCGCTGAAATTCTTAAATGAGCATCCCTTTGGTGTTACTCCGAGAAATGCGGGACAGAAATTTATGCAAGAGGCTTTGATGATGGATGCAGACAAGGCGCCTCTTGTGATAATCAAAGGACCGGCAGGAACGGCAAAGACTTTCTACTCCCTTGCAGTGGGGCTTCACAAACTGCTGGATGACCCAAACAAGCTGTACAGAAAGATTCTTGTGTGCAGGCCGAATGTGAGACTTGACGAAGATATCGGATTTCTTCCGGGAACAGAGCAGGACAAAATTGCTCCGTTTCTAAGGCCTGTTATAGACAATTTGGAGATACTGATTGACAACGATGACAATGAGAGATATTCTAGTGAAAAAGAGCTCAAAGACAAGATTGACGAATTGTTTGACAGAAAAATTATCAATACCGAAGCTATTGCTTTTATAAGGGGAAGATCCATAGTAAAACAGTGGGTAATAATAGATGAGGCTCAAAATCTCACCCCAAAACAAGTTAAAGGTATTATAACAAGAGCCGGCAAAGGAACCAAGATAATACTTATTGGAGACCCGGAGCAAATAGACCATCCTTTTCTTGATATCAGAACAAACGGATTATGCTATGCATCCGAAAGAATGAAAGGAAGCAGTCTTTGTTTTCAAGTTTCCTTGTACGACGAAGAATGTGAACGTTCCGAGCTTGCATACGAAGGTGCAAAAAGAATGTGAGATACAAAGGAAAAAAGCAGGAATTTTAATTGGCTTGACGAATAATAATAGACTTATATATAATAATTTTGGTTTTGCATCTGCAATAGCTGAATTTACCAAATATTTTTACGATTAAGTTAAAATCTTTCTCTATAAAAAAGAATATATTGCGTATACTAGATATGTAGACAACACAGCAACAATTGCAGAATTTCCGGTGGAGGAGAGTTGTATGCGGATTTTAATGCTTTCGTGGGAGTATCCCCCCAGAATTGTCGGAGGGATATCCAGAGTTGTTCATGGCTTGGCGCAAAAGCTTGGGGCGCAGGGCTGTGACGTTCATGTTATAACATGCTGGGAAATGGGGACTAGGGAGTTTGAAAGAGATGAAAATGTTAATGTACACAGGCTTCATTCCTATGACGTAACTCCGAACAACTTTGTTGATTGGGTTCTTCATTTAAATTTTGCTATTGTGGAACATGCCACCAGGCTTATAAACGAAACGGGAAAGTTTGATATTATACATGCCCATGACTGGCTGGTTGCTTTTGCGGCGAGGGTTTTAAAGCATGCCTATTCAACACCGCTCGTTGCAACAATACATGCCACGGAGCACGGCAGGAACTGGGGGATACATAATGACACCCAGCGATATATAAATAATGTGGAATGGTGGTTGGCTTTTGAGGCTTGGAGGCTTATTGTCAATAGCGAATATATGAAGAATGAAGTTATGTCCGTATTTAAGATTCCCAATGATAAAATAGATGTCATTCCCAACGGGGTTGATCTGGATAAGTTCAAAGGTTACGAGAAGGATATGGAGTTTCGAAGAAAGTTTGCCCGTGATAACGAGAAAATTGTATTTTTTGTAGGAAGGCTGGTAAACGAAAAAGGAGTACATGTACTGATAGATGCGCTTCCAAAAGTATCCCAATTCTATAACGATGTTAAGTTTGTGATTGCAGGAAAAGGTCCGCAGCTTGATCATCTGAAATGGAAGGCTGAGAGCATGGGTGTAGCCCACAAAGTGTACTTCACCGGATACATAAGTGATGAAGAGCTCCTAAAGCTTTATAAATGCGTTGATATTGCAGTTTTCCCAAGTCTTTACGAGCCTTTTGGAATTGTGGCTTTAGAAGGGATGGTTGCCAATGTACCGGTTGTTGTCTCTGACACCGGAGGGCTTGGTGAGATTGTAGAGCATGGCGTTGACGGTATGAAGTCTTATACGGGAAATGCCAATTCCCTTGCAGACAGCATATTGGAAATACTTCACAACCCTGATAAAGCGGAGAAAATGAAGAAAAAAGCATTGGAGAAGGTTAACTCAATTTACAACTGGGATAAAGTGACAGAGAGGACGTTAAATGTATATAAAGCCATTTTGGATGAAAGCAAGCAGGTAAAATGGGGCAGCCCGATTTTGAGGGAAGAAGTGGGAAAGCTCAACTGATATTGAAAACACGGATTTTTCCGGTAAAAGGAGCTGGCATGTCATCTGCCGGTTCTTTTCATGTATGTTGATGGATGATTACTTTTTGTCAGTTTGCAAGTTTTAGCTCTTTTTAGGTAAAATATTGTTTATATTAATTAGAAATATGCTATAATAATAAAGGTTTTAGATAAAGTATGAAATATATACGGTATGTTTTAAATATATTTAAAAAAATATAATTAAAAATATATAAAGTATGAGACAAGCACGGGTTTCAAGGAGTCTTTCTTCTTGAATTATTTTGTTTGTGAAAAACGGTAAATACAAACTATCAATAGCTCAAACGGAAAACTTGCGAAAAAGCAATATTTTCTGTCGATTGGCTTTTTGGGCGGAAAAAATGGACCGGCGCCTATAGAGCTTTTTGGTTTTTGAAAATATGCTAAAGCATGGGGACGGATCTTTTTGAGTCTATTGTCTGATTGTTATTTTATATAATACAATACAAGGAAAGCGGAGGTTAAATTGTGGCAAAAAAGAAGAAAAAACTAAAGATAATACCCCTTGGAGGACTGGGGGAAATTGGGAAAAACATTACTGTTTTCGAGTATGGTGATGATATATTTGTGGTTGACTGCGGTATTGCTTTCCCGGAAGACGATATGCTGGGAATAGATCTTGTTATACCGGATATATCATATTTGACCAAGAACAGGGAAAAGGTAAGAGGTATAGTTCTTACTCACGGGCATGAGGACCATATCGGCGCTTTGCCCTATATTCTGAAGGATTTGAATGTCCCTGTATACGGTACAAAGCTTACTTTGGGACTCTTGGAGCAGAAGCTTGAAGAACATGGACTTTTAAGCAGCGTGGTTCTTAATGTTGTTAAGCATTCTGATGTGATAGAGCTGGGATGTTTCAAGGTTGAGTTTGTCCGCTCAACTCACAGTATAGCTGATTCAACAGCTCTGGCTATTTTTACTCCTGTAGGCACAATTTTCCACACTGGAGACTTCAAGATTGATTACACGCCCATAGAGGGGGATCCTATTGATCTTGCAAGGCTTGCCGAGCTGGGGAAAAAAGGCGTGCTGCTCCTTATGTGCGATAGTACCAATGTTGAGAGACAGGGTTATACAATGTCCGAGAAAACCGTTGGGGAAACCTTTGACGAGATTTTCATGAATGCAAAGAACAGGATACTTGTTGCAACCTTTGCATCTAATGTTCATCGAATTCAGCAGATTGTGAATGCTGCGATTAAATTCGGCAGAAAAATCGCCATATGCGGAAGAAGCATGGTGAATGTGGTAAATGTTGCTATGGAGCTGGGGTATATGAGTGTACCCGAAGGGGTGATTATTGATATAGACCATGTAAACAAATATCCCCCCGAAAAGTTGGTTATAATAACCACAGGAAGCCAGGGAGAGCCCATGTCCGCCTTGACAAGAATGGCTTCCGGAGATCATAAGAAGGTTGAAATCATACCCGGCGACCTTGTTATTATTTCCGCCAATCCCATACCCGGAAATGAAAAGCTTGTTTCAAGGGTTGTAAATGAGCTTTTCAAGAAGGGAGCGGAAGTTATATACGAATCCTTGGCGGATATTCATGTTTCGGGTCATGCAAGCCAAGAGGAATTAAAGCTTGTTCACAGACTGATAAAGCCAAAGTACTTTATGCCGGTGCATGGGGAGTACAGGCACTTGAAGCGCCATGCAAATCTTGCTGTTGAGTTGGGGATGTCGCCGGAAAACATCTTTATTATGGATATTGGAAAAGTTCTGGAGCTTTCCAATGACTCTGCAAAAATAAACGGCAGCGTGAATTCCGGAAGGGTGCTGGTTGACGGTCTTGGAGTGGGAGACGTAGGAAACATAGTTTTGCGGGATAGAAAGCATCTGTCTCAGGACGGACTTATAGTTGTAGTTATTACCATAGAGGGAGATACCGGCAATGTGGTGGCAGGGCCGGATGTCATATCCAGGGGTTTTGTATATGTTAGAGAATCCGAGGACCTTATGGAGGAAATAAGAGAGGTATGTAAAGCTGCACTTTTGAAGTGCGAGGATAAGAAAAAGAATGACTGGTCTACGAAAAAAAGCATTATAAGGGATGCTTTAAGAGATTTCCTATATGAGAAGACCAAGAGAAGACCGATGATTCTGCCCATAATTATGGAAGTATAAAAGTGCTTAAAAAAGAGCCCGGCGTAAAAATAAATATTGCCGGGCTTTTTTGCCTCTTTAGGTGAAATGAAAGAAGCAAAAGCAAAGGGATTTGGTGTTAAAAGTTTCCATTCAACCCTATACAATAATGATGCTTTGAGTAAACTCCTGACCTGCCTTTCTAGAGGCAGGATTTTTATAGCCCATCACATAAAGGTCAGTGGAAAGCGACTCCAGTTCAAGCTTTCTTTTAAGGATGGGATCGCAGGACTTGATAAAATCTGCGGTCTTTAGCACAAGAGGAATCGATGACTTTTTCTTTATTTGAGAAAGAAGCTGTTTTCCTTTGGAATTAAAGCCTAAAACTCTTGCATATTGGGGACTGTCAAAGCGGCTTAGCATATTTACGTCTTCCGAGGTTATTCCTGTAAGTATGCCCATAAGCATCCTTTGTACTCTGGTTTTGGTATATCTTTTGGTGCATATGCCGTCCACCAGCTCCTCATATGTACCTGCAGCATCGGCAGCGCTTTTTATCCTGTTTTCGAGACCTTCCGAGACATAGGCAAACTCTTTGAGCTGTTCCGGTGCCATTTTACGTATAAGGGATGTGACAACAGGGTAAAAATCCTCTTTAAAAACCGGTCCCCTTCCGGCATGGAACTCTTCAAAGAGTACATCGGTACTTGCTTTGGGTAAAGTCATGGCAAGAACATCATCCAAAGAGGGTGGATTGGATGTAGAAATATATTTTCTAATGGACGATGCGCTGGAAATGCTGCCTGTTATGTTTTCAGTGTTGTAATCGTTGCTGATTCGCTTTATTGTAAGGGGTGTTATGCTGCTTTTTATGCGTTTCAAAGCCTTTAGATATTCTATGCCCAGAATATTGTTTGACGAAGCGATTATTTCCGAAATATTGATGTCCGACATGGCTTTAAATGCTGCGTATTTCTTTAGAGCCGATTCGCGGGCGGCAGGGTATGACAAACCTTTTCCAAGCTCCTCCTTTAGAAAAGACTTGTATGAGGCAGGTTCGTCCGCAAGAATTTGTGCTATAGAGTCCAGCTCTTTAATATCTCCATGTTCGCTTCCAAAACAAATATAGTCCACTATCCCTATATCGTTTAAAATTCTTACCGCTCCGGAAGCAAAATACTCGGCGCTGGCCATGGCACAAGCAAGGGGAAGCTCTATCACAAGGTCTGCTCCTTGTGACAAGGCCATTTTTGCTCTTGCCCACTTGTTTACAATTGCAGGCTCCCCGCGTTGTATGAAATTGCCGCTCATAACACATACAACCAAGTCAGCTCCACTCAGTTTTTTTGATTCTTCAAGATGATAAAGATGCCCGTTGTGAAAAGGATTGTATTCCGCAATCAAACCCAGAACCTTCATTGGTGCCTGTCCTTTCAATTAATTTGTTTAGTATATTATACATCAATGTTTTGGGCAAAAAAAGACGGGCCAGGCTTTACAAACCGATTTTAACAAATGCCGTTTTGTAAAGCTTGGCCTTGTCTTACTGCATGGATTCTTCAAGGGCTTGTATATTGGATATTACGACTCTTCCTTTTATGTCGCACAGCGGCTGATTCTTTCCCGATAAAACTTTTTCAAATTCCTGTATGGAATAGTCCAATTTGCTGGAAAGCTCCTTCTGCTCTTCTGGTACAATATTTTTATACATATTCCAGATGGTTTTAAGGTTTTTAATATCACTGTCTGCCTGTTCCCAGTTGGCTGTCATTGCGTTAAGCATTGCATTTCGGGTGTAATACCGGACTCTCTTTATTTCCGGAGAGGTCTCGGTTCTGTAAAGGGAATAGAAATCCGGTATATAAGAGTATAAATAGCTTGCAGCAAGCAGGGTGTTGGTTTTGTTTTTACCGATTACAGTATCCGTAAGGCTGTTTAGAGCTGTGCTGAAGCCATCTATAAGATCCATTCCGGCATTCTTGTTTGCAGCCTGGGGTGTATAGCTGTTCCACTGGTAGTGAAGGGTATTTATAATTTTATCAATTTCTTTCCAAGGATCTTCTTTCTCCTCTTCAATTCCGGTGCTTGATTGCTGTTTTTTTTGGTTCGTACCTTCTTCAGTGTTGCTGCCTTTCTGACTTTCTTTCTCTTGATTGTTTTCATTTGAGGATTCTTCGTCTTTGCTTTCTTTTTTTTCACCTTCTTCGTTGTTTTCTTTTGATTTGCTGCTTTTTTTCTCGTTTTGGGTATCTTTATCATTGCCGATATCCTTTTTTTCTTTATCTTGATTTTGAACTTCCTGTTTGCCTTTTTTCAGCTCTATAGCCGGTCCGTCCAAAGCTAAAAATATTTTTTCAATGTTTTCTTCCAAGCTTTCCAGTTGCTCCGGTATCTCATCCCCTTCACTCTTACTTCCCAATTGCTGCTGTTTGACTTCCGGATTTTCTTTGTTTTGCTTGTTTTCATTATTGTTGCAGCCGCAAAGTGCCAACGATATAATTATAGGAACCATCCAGCAGTTTTTGGCGGTATCAAACACTTTTTTCATAGACATCAAGCATTAAAAAAAACAGTTTAATGCTTTTCCTCCATTCCTTTGTAGAATTTAAAGCATATAATTAAATTCAAATTTTATATGGAATTTTATGTTTAATTTATTTATAAGTGAAAGCCGTTATTTATATTATTTCATTAATAATAATTAAAAATACTGATTGTCACCAAGCTGCGAATAATGAAAAAATTACATAAAGGTTTTTTTATAGCTTTTGTTGAAATCAATATAAATATGAAAAAAGTCCTATACTATAAAATGTTAAAAGCGAGGGGAATTTTCCGACATGTATGTTACTGTAAATCTTTTGTCAAAGAGAACCGGAGAAATTAAAAGCTTTTTGGAAAGCTATTATCAAAAGGAGATGGATATGGATAGCGATGTTGAGCATTGGATTTATGTCTACTACAAGCCGCTTCAAGCAATTGATTTGATAAGCACGGTAATCGATAACAGCGACAAACATAAAATGACACTTTTAATACAGGTAGACAGAGGTGACATCCATACAGTAACATACGAGAATTGCAACGATATTATAAAGGCATTGCTGTACTTGTACTACAGGGATACCGATACATATCAATCTGAAGAAATGCAGTAAATCTTAATATGCATTAACTGTTGCTTTGTTGGAAATACTTTGTTAATAAAGCTGTTTTGACCGACAGTGACAATATTAACAAAGGAGAGGATGTTATGGAGGAATTTGAACTTAATATTGAAAAGAGGACAAAATTAGGGACGTTGGCATCAAAGAAGGTTAAAAGGGAAGGGAAGATTCCTGGAGTTCTTTATCAGGGCGATGAAAGTATTCCGATAAGCTTGATAGAAGACGAAGTAAAGCCTATTGTTGACAGAAACGGCAATGATGTATTGGTAAATGTGAATATGAACGGAAAGAGAATAAAGGCAAAAATTCATGAAGTTCAAAGGAAGCCGATTACTGATGATATTCTTCATGTGGATTTGATGCCTCTTGATAATGTAAAAGAAGATACATTCGGAGTACATTAATAAAAATTTCATGCACGAAAACAAAAAGCACCTTGAAAATTTTTGAGGTGTTTTTTGTTTTATGCGCATATATTTTTGTTTACTTGCTTTACCGGTAATATTGCAATATAATTTTGCTTGCAGGCTTGTCGAGTTACAAATGATTCTTAAGGCTTACAGGGGGAGAAATTTTACTATGCTTTTTGAAACACTCAAATCAATAGGAGAGCTACATAAAGAGCCCATGGATACGGTTCAAAGACGGCTTGACAGTCTCTCAAAGCCGTTGGGAAGCTTGGGACGGTTGGAAGATATCGTTAGGAAGCTTGCAGGGATAACTGGGGAGATTTATCCTTGTGTCGATAAAAAAGCAATCGTTATAATGTGTTCCGACAACGGTGTTGTAGAAGAAGGCGTAAGTTCCTGCCCCAAGGATGTAACTTCCAAAGTCACAAGAAACTTTTTCAGAGGGATAACGGGCATAAATGCTTTTGCAAAGCATACGGGCTCCGATATTGTAGTTGTTGATATCGGAGTGGATGATGACATTGATTGTGAAGGACTTGTAAAACGCAAAATCAGAAAGGGTACATGGAATATTGCAAAAGGACCTGCAATGACGCGGGATGAAGCTATAAAGGCCATAGAGGTTGGAATTTCAGTTGTGGGGGAATTGGCGAAAAAAGGGGTTAACCTCTTGGGTACGGGAGAAATGGGTATCGGTAATACCACGACCAGCAGTGCGGTTTCCACAGTGTTGACAAATTCAAAAGCGGAGGATATGGTGGGAAGAGGAGCAGGTCTGTCGGATGAAGCGCTTAGGAAAAAAATTTCAATTGTCAAAAAGGCTATAGAGGTAAACAGCCCTGATTTAAACGACCCTGTCGATGTTCTTTCAAAAGTGGGCGGATTCGATATTGCAGGCCTTGCAGGTTGTTTTATCGGTGCTTCGGCATATAGAATTCCCATCTTGATCGATGGTTTTATATCTGCAACGGCAGCTTTGGTTGCTGTAAGGATGGAGCCTAAGGTTCAAAACTTTATTTTCCCTTCCCACGGTTCGGCAGAACCCGGAAGCAAGAAAGTTTTGGAGGCATTGGGATTTGAGCCTATGTTAAATCTTAAGATGAGAGTTGGAGAAGGTACCGGTGCCGCACTGGCATTCCATATTTTTGACTGTGCTGTGTCGGTATACAGGAACATGGGCACATTTGAAGATGCATATATTGATAAGTACATGCCCCAAGTGTGATTTAACGGAGCAAAAGGCAATTGATATAAATTGACATAAATCGTGTAAGATAAATTTAATACAGCTGTGAAGGATTTTCATTGGTGTTGAAGAATATTAAATTAAGGTTCATTTTAGATGTCAGTATGCTTACAAGGAGGATTTGAAATGGGCAACATTGGTGATGGTAGAAAGGTATGCAGTTTCTGCGGTGAAAATATTGCTTCCGATTTTAAGCGTTGTCCTTACTGTGGCAGTTTACTTGAGACGGATGCGACGTATTCGTATGATGATCCTCAAGATACGTTTAATACGGAAAAAGAAAATATTGCTACAGACCACAGTGCGTACAGGTTTGATAAAACCATCAACGACAGCACTTCTGTTGCTGATTTTACCGGACAAGCTGTTTCCGGTCAACAGTATGTAAAATATAGTGAAGATGATTTTGCGCTAAAAGAAGCGCTTGAAAATAGCGAAACTTTAGACAAAGGACCCGAGCCGGCGAAAAAGACTGATAATGCCGGAGGAAATGCCGGCGTGCCTAAGCCTGAGATTCGGCATGCCGACACGGCAACTCCAAAGCCTATTAATGAAATAGTGAATAACATGTATGCTAACACTCAGAAAAAGTCATTGGGTAATGGCATGAAAGTTTTTATGGTAATGCTGTCCAATCTTCTTCCGGGAATAGGGCAGCTTTTCGGTGTGATTGCGGCTATTGTGTTTATGAGTGTGGAAGGGGATAAAGACAGAAAATCCTTTGGAAAAGCCCTTTTGATTTCCTCTGTTATTGCCTTTGTTATAACAGTTTTGGCTTTTGCTTTTCTGACTTTATGTTTTGCATAAAAGTGCTATGAGGTTTGGAGTTAATAAGATTTTGATTGCAATTAATGTGGTATGGGATGATGTTTGTGAAAGACAAAAGGGAGCTTAGGAAAGAAGTATTAAATATCAGAAAAGAGCTTTCAAAGGAAGATGTTATGCAAAAAAGCAAGCTGATTGCAGAAAAGCTGATATCCTTTGACGGATTTTGCAACAGCAAGTGCATAATGGCTTATATGGACTTTAAAAATGAGGTTATGACCGGGTTTTTGATAGAACACTGTTTGAATCTTGGCAAGACTGTAGCTTTGCCCCTTATTGATTCTGTAGACGGTCAAAAGAAAATATATCCGTATGAGCTGGCTGACAGGGAATACGGTTTAAAGCCCGGTACTTACGGTATTTTAGAACCTGTAAAAGAGTTTTCGAGAAGAATTGACCCGAAAGATATTGACTTGGTTGTAGTACCTGGGGTTGCCTTTGACGTAAAAGGAGGCAGGATAGGATACGGCGCAGGCTACTACGATGTTTTCCTGAGGGAGGTACGGGATGATTGCTTGAAAGTGGGAATTGCTTTTGAGATTCAGGTTTTCCCGAATATTCCTAAAGAAGAACATGATATATTGATGGATGCGGTTATTACAGAAAACAAAATCTATTTTTCAAAAGGCTCGATGCCATAATAAATAAAAGTATAGAGTTGTCCGGATTAAAAATGATCCGGACAATTTTTATAATATTTTCCTTTGGCATATATATTAGTTAGCATTAACTAAATGAGGTACCGGTAATGGAAAACAGGGACTCAAAGTCGAGGATGATTGTGAAAAAATTTAAGGGGCAAAAAAAGGTGGAAGAAGTTTTGACCAAAATCGTTCAGCTGTTTTTGCATAAAGCCGGCAGATGATTTGAGCGTTATAAAGAAAAACGCATTTTTTGGAGCAATTATCGTGGGAGGGCTGTAATTAGGCTTTTGGAAATTTAAAAAATAGCAGTATTGATATTAATGATAATGAAATCAAGCGTGAGTTCACGGAAAGAAAGGGGGAAGGAGCCCATTAAAAAGAGTGGAACCGTATTTTCTTACAAAGCAGGCATTTATGTTCGCGAGAGCAGGGATGACAATGAGGAAAACTATGAGACCATAGAAACCCAAAGAGACTTGCTTGTAGATTACGTCGTGAAAAATGGGTTGGGTGAAATTACGGGTATTTATATTGACGATAACGTATCAGGATCGGGCTTTGAGAGAAAGGGAATTTACGAGCTAAAACGGGATGTTGCAGAGGGAAAAATAAACCTTCTGGTGCTCAAGGATTTGTCAAGGCTCGGGAGAAATAATGCCAAAACCCTTCTATTCCTTGATTTTTTAGAGGAGAACGGGGTGAGGGTCGTTACCTTTGACGGAAGGTATGACAGCCTCAAGGATAATGATATTGTGGGTATTGAGACATGGTTTAACGAACGCTACATTCTGGATATTTCCAGAAAAATTCGTGCGAATTTAAAGTTCAAAATACAAAAAGGAGAGTACATAGGTCATGCGCCCTTTGGATATGAAAAGTCGCCTTGTGAGAAAAACCGGCTGATTGTAAACAAGGAAGAGGCAGGCATTGTAAGAAGAATATACAACCTCTACAAGGAGGGGTATGGCTATAGCTATATTGCAGAAATACTAAACAGAGAAGGTGTAAAATCACCGTCAAAGGGTCTGTGGAATCCCATAGCTGTCAGAAGGATTCTTTTAAACAGGGTTTATACCGGGGATACGGTGCAGGGAGTAAGCGAAAAAATCAGCTTTAAAAGCAAGAAGACCAGACGATTGCCCAAGGACTGCTGGGTGATAACTGAGAATACTCATGAACCTATTGTTTCAAAAGAGGAATATGAAGAGATTCAAAGGATAAGGAGTAATAAAAACGTGGGGCCTCGTCCTCACAAAGGGATAATACATACGTTTCGGGGCAGTATATTTTGCGGTGCCTGCGGGAGCGTTATGTTTGCAAGAAAGCGGCACAACAGGCCTATGAGCTATATTTGCAGCAGCTACGGTAAAGCGGGACGAGATGCGTGTACAAGCCACAGTATAAGAGAAAAGGACATTTGCGAGGTTGTTTTGGAGGATGTTTTAAATCTTTTAAACAATGAGAAGATGGTAATTAAAATTTTTCAAAAGCTTGAACAGGGTAAGTCGGTTGAGGATTGTGAATCCTTGCGGAAGAAGCTTTTAAAGCAGATGGAGACAAAGCAAAAACAGCAGGAGATTTTGTATCAGGATAGGCTTGAGAACAAGATATCCGAAAGTCTTTTCTTGAGGATGAATGAGCAGCTTGAAAACAGGATTTCTGCAATAAAACAGGAAATTTTTCAGCTGGATGCAAGAAAAACTGAGTCCGAAGACTTAAATGACAAAGCTAATGAATTGAGGAACTATATTTCAAATAATGGCCTTACAAACGAGGTTGTCAAATTAATCATAAACAGGATAATAGTTTTTGACAAGGGTGACAATTACACGGATGAAAAATGGAATTTAAACCTTTCTAAAAAGGAAAAAACTTATATAGAACTCTATGGTGCGGTTATAATAGAGTACAGTTTTTAACATTAAATCAATTATATGAAAATTAATCAGAAAGAACTTTTGCTTTTTCTTTGACAGGAAAAATTTTTTTTTTGTCGAATATGATAATTACAAACGGGATTTAATTAATGGTATAAATTTACAGTCACTTTCGTACTATTGGCATATAATTTTTGAAGATATATATTTGAGAGCATGGACAGGAGGTCCTGACCTAAAATTACATTTACATGGAGGTAGCCATGAGACTTGTCGGCGTGAATTCGTTAAAGCCCGGGGATGAGTTGGCAAGACCTGTATTTACGGCAAGCGGAAAAATCGTCTTAAATTCCGGTGTGGTTCTTAGGGAATCTTATATAGAAAAATTCAAGCAATTAGGAATAAACAGGGTCTATATAGATGATGTCAGGTTTGAAGATGTAAAAGCAGCCCAACCCATTGATTTGACAACAAGAAATGATGTTGTCAGAGTGTTGAAAAATGCATACACAAAGATACAGAATTCTGAGGAAATAGACGAGTTTACCATAAAGGATGCTGCGAAAAAAATCGTCGATTATGTCAGAGAGTACAGGGACAAAGGTATAAGCATGCTTTCCATGGATGTTGTTGACGAGTATGTTATCGAACACAGTGTCAATGTTGCGATAATAACTGCCTATATCGGAAGTAGATTGTCATATACATTCAATCAGCTTTGCGATCTTGTCGCAGGAGCCCTGATACATGACTTGGGAAGAGAAAACTGTGCAGAAGAAAAACCGGAACATGTTGAGATAGGCTTTGAAATAATGCGCAAGCTTAGAGGAATGAGTTTAACCTCTTCAAAAGTATGCTATGAGCATCATGAAAATTTTGACGGAACCGGCTATCCCAGAAAGCTGAAAGGAACCGGTATTTCCGATTATGCAAGAATCGTGCGGGTGGCAGACTACTATGATAATGTCTTGCACGGCAGTCAAAACAAGGGTGTTTCCATTATGCCCCATCAAGCTTTTGAGGTTATTCTGGCGGTTTCCGGAAGCATTCTTGACCCGGATGTGGTACAAGTGTTTCGGGATACCATAGTGTTTTACCCCGATGGATGTACTGTAAAGCTCAGCAACGGGCTGTGTGGTGTTGTGATACGGCAGAACATGGGAAGTCCTCAAAGGCCGGTGGTGAGGGCCTATAATGATGATGATATAATTGGAGATATCAACCTTTTGGAAGACCTGACTTTATTTGTTCAAGATATTATTCTGACATAATAAAACCGCCCGAAAATTTATATCCGGGCGATTTCAAGAACTAATTTGCAAGGGAAAATATGTCAAGCCAGTATAAAGTGGTCCATAAGCTTGTAGCCCTCGTCAATGATGAGGCCTGTTTTGCCCGCTTGTAATTCGTCATATCCGGTTACACCGGACTTTTTCGGACTTGTCTTTTGATAAATTAGAAAAGGAACCGGCTCGGCAGTATGTGTCCTCAAAGACAAGGGAGTAGGATGATCAGGTAAAATTAAAATCTTGTAATCATCATACTTTTCAAGTCCCTTTATAATTGGACCGACAATCAGGTCGTCTATCAACTCAATTGATTTAACTTTGTTTTCAATTTCATGTCTGTGACCGCACTCATCAGGTGCTTCTACGTGAAGATACACAAAATCCCGCCCCGATTCAAGCTCCTTTAGTGCTGCCTGAGCCTTTCCATAAAAATTGGTATCGATGTTTCCGGTGGCGCCTTCGACTTCAACATTTCCAAGTTCGGCCAGAATACCTATTCCTTTAATAAGGTCAACCGCGGAAATAACGGAGCCGTTTAACTTGTACTTGTCATAAAACTTTGGAATACTCGGTTTTTTACCCTCTCCCCAAAGCCATATGGAATTGGCGGGGCGAAGTCCTCTGCCGATTCTTGCCTTGTTGACAGGATGGTCCTTTAAAATGTCATAGCTTTTAACCATCATATCCAATAACATTTCTGTGCTTTCCCCGGAGGGAAGGTAGTCGGTGATTTTCTTTTCGAGTATATCATGGGGAGGAGTAAGCTCTAATCCCGTGGAGCCGTTCTTCCATACCATGCAGTGTCGGTAGCTTATGCCGGGATAAAAACAGATGCCGTCACTTTTAAAATGCTTGTTTATTTCGCTAATAAGCTCTTTTGCCTCCTCTGAAGATATTTCATCGGAGCTGTAGTCAATCATGGTTTTTTGGTCATACTCTTCATCTTCCGACAATGTGACGAGGTTGCATCTTATGGCTACATCCGTCTCTGACAAGTCTATACCCATGCTTGCCGCTTCAAGGGGCGAACGCCCTGTATAGAAAATTTTGGGGTTGTAGCCCATTACAGAAAGGTTTGCAACATCACTTCCCGGAGGAATGCCTTCCGGGATGGTCTTTACCATACCGACCTCAGCATTTTGAGCAAGAAAATCAATATTGGGTTTTTTGGCATATTGCAGCGGTGTTTTATTGTCCAGTTGGGGAATTGGATAATCTGCCATTCCGTCCCCTAAAATCACTATGTACTTCATAAAATCAGTTCCTTCTAGCTTTATTTTATATGTTTTATGATATTTTAACCATTTAATTATAGCAGACTTTAAAATGGATGCAAAGAATTGAAAAGATAAAATTTATTATTTGATTTGGAGTTAATAATAATCTATAATTACTTTAATGGCAAAAGAATTGGGATTTAATTATAATAAAATTATACGAAAAAAGCAAAGGGTGTAGTAAGAAATGATAGGCAGCTTTACAATTGTAGACGGACATGTTCATACTTTTTCGTCTAAAGAGGTTTCTTTGAAAGTATTACAGTCTTTCAACAAAATATATAATATAGAATTTGAAAATCCGGGAACAGGGACAATTGACGATGTTTTAAGCAAAATGGAGAGTGAGGGTATTGATTATACCGTAATGGCTAATTTTGCGTCGACTAAAATCCTTCACGCCAACAACAAATGGACTTTGGAAGAATCACGGAAACATCCGAATCTGATACCCCTGGTAAGCTTTCATCCCGACATGGAAGCATCCTTTACCGGCTTGCTTCATGAATATATTTCGGAAGGAGCAAAGGGAATCAAGCTTCATCCAATGGCTCAAGGATTTGACCCTAAGGATAAAAGATTGGAAGGTGTATATGAGCATTGCAATGACATTGCATTTCCGATAGTATTCCATTGCGGCAGAGTGGCGAATGCAAGGCTAAACAGTTTTTCCGATGTGGAAACTTTAGAGCCGCTTATTGCAAGGTATGAAAATATACCTTTCGTACTTACCCATATGGCTGACGGCAATGTAGACGATGTTTTAAGGCTTGCGCAGTACTATAAAAATGTTTATTTTGACACGTCGATTGTTATTTCGGGTTATCCTCCGATAAGAGAAACAAATGAGCCCAGTTGGCTTGACGATAGCATACCCATAGGTGTAATAAACGAAATCGGAGCCGAAAGACTCATTTTTGGATCCGATTACCCATGGGGAAGCCCTGCATGGGATTTGAAAAGATTCATGGCAATGAAACTTGATGACGACCAGAAGAAAATTATTTTAGGCGAAAATGCTGTGAAATTGTTTCTAAATAGAACATACAACTGAGTTTTAACGAAAATATCCAAGTTTGCTTTGCTTAGAGCTTGTTGGAGATATACTCTTTTCTTCCCACGGTATTCCAAATTGGCGATGTCTCAGGTATACGTCTGAAAGAAGTTACTCTAATTTTTATGTCAGGTCTGTTTCCCATACTTGCAAGCACTGCAGCGGTCAATACTGCAACCAGGGCATCGTCATCGGGAAGATTGCTGCAGGGTTTGGTAGTGTCATCCGAAGAAGAAACCGGATTTACGGAAGACTCACTGCGGTCAGATGTTGAAGAATTCGACTTTTTGTTTATATATACAAACAAACCGATAATGATAGCGATGACTGCAACTGAAACTAAAACGGTAACAAAAGTAGAATCAACCATATTTTAATCCCTCCTGCAAACATATGATATTACGATGATTATAAATAATAAATCGTGCTAACTAAAACTTATCATAACGCCAACGTTAAGTCAACAGATATTGTATGGTAAGAAACAGCTTATTTTAAATTCGGTATTCACAAAACAATAAATTTGCTATAATATACAGTAACAAATAATGTATTCTAATATATTAATACTAATAATACAGATTAAATGATATTGCTTTTATATGTGTTAGTTTTTTATAAATTTATATATTACTAATTAGGGGGATGTTTATGAGGCAAGAGGACAGGCTTATTATTAATGAGATAAGAGAGATGGTCAAAGTTTTAATTGAAGAAAATGAAAGACTTGCAAATACTATAAGCGAGCTTAAGGAAGAGCAGAAAAAGCTGCAGGAGGAAATAAGGATTCAGAACATAGTGCTAAACAGTTTGCCTTTCCGCCACGAAATATTAAACTGAGAAGAGGATGTTTTAAGTAGAATTTTGTACAGGTCTGCGTATCAAAATTATTGGGGTGATGGGTGTGAACAGTAAAACCAGAGTACTCGTAATTGACGATGATGTAAATATTTGTGAACTTATAAGGCTGTACATGGAGAAAGAAGGTTTTGAGGTTGTAACCGTATACAACGGCAACAAGGCTCTGGAGGTATTTAGGAGTATGGCTCCTAACATAGTCATTCTTGATATTATGCTTCCCGGGGCAGACGGATGGCAGGTTTGCAGGGAGATAAGAAAAATCAGCAATATTCCCGTAATCATGCTTTCGGCCAAGGGAGAAACTTTTGACAAGGTGTTGGGCTTGGAGCTTGGTGCGGATGATTATCTTGTAAAACCCTTCGAACCGAAGGAGCTGGTGGCAAGGGTAAAGGCTGTACTCAGAAGGTATGAGCACAAGGACAGCGATGTTCAAGAGATAGTATACCCGAATCTTATTATAAACAAGACTAATTACACATTGAAAGTAAACGGCAAGGATATGGAATTTCCGCCAAAGGAGCTGGAACTTCTGTATTTTCTTGCTTCAAACCCCAATAAAGTTTTTACTCGGGAGCAGCTTTTGGAGCAGGTCTGGGGATTTGATTTTTATGGCGATTCGAGGACTGTGGATGTACATATAAAGAGACTTAGGGAGAAACTTGACAGCGAAGGCCAAAACTGGCAGCTCAAAACTGTTTGGGGTGTCGGCTACAAATTTGAGGTGAAATAATGCTAAAAACGCTCTTTAGCAAAATTGTTGTGATATTTATTGCCATTTTGCTTGTAAGTACATCCATAACCGGGGTGATGCTTTATATTTTTCTTGGGAATTTTGCCTCAGAGGAAAAGGTAAATTTACTCAGTGATACCGCAGACAGCATAAACAGTATGCTGAACGATTATTTGACCGCTTATTACAACAACTACAACAACCCTATGTTTGCATTTTGGGATGAAATATACCGGAGCATGTTGGACAATACATTGGAAAGAGAAAGCCAGAGCACCGGTTCTATCATATGGATTGTGTCCACAGAAGGGGAAATTGGCATTATCAAGGGAAATCAGGCAGTGGTCAAGGGAATAGTACAAAAGCTTACCGATGACACAGGTAAGGTTAGACTGCAAAATCCTGCCCAGTATAAAGACGTTATGAGCGGAAGTGTGCCTTTGGTCAAGGAAATGGGGGATTTTTACGGCCTGTTTAAGGATACCAATGTGTCGTGGCTTACAATCGAAAAGCCGTTTATGTATAATGAAAAGATTTTAGGGGCTGTTTACCTTCATACCCCTGTTCCCGAGGTCCAAAGAGCAAGAAGCAGTGTTTTCCAGTTCTTTATATTTGCTGTTGCCGTTTCCATAGTAATATCAATAATACTTGTCTATATTTTTTCACTGAAGCTTTCAAGGCCTTTGAAAAAGATTAACAGTGCGGCAAAGAAAATTGCAAGCGGAAATTTTGACGAAAGGCTTGATATTTCATCCGAAGACGAGATAGGTGAGTTTGCGAGAAGCTTTAACAACATGGCGGGAGAGCTTCAGAATTTGGAGAATATGCGAAGAGGCTTTATTGCCAATGTGTCCCATGAGCTTAGGACTCCAATGACTTCAATACATGGATTTATAGAAGGAATTTTGGACGGAACCATTCCTCCGGAAAAGGAAAAGGACTACCTTTTAGTTGTCAGGGATGAAATAAGAAGGCTAAACAGGCTGACTACAGACCTTCTTGACCTTGCCAAAATGGAGTCAGGGGAAATTAGCATAAACCCGGTAAACTTCAATATTAACGAGCTTATCAGACGGTGTATCATAAAGCTTGAAAACTTTATAACACAAAAGGATATTGATGTTGAAGCAAATTTTGAGGAAGAGGATATGTTTGTAAAAGCAGATATGGATTCCATTGAGAGGGTGCTGATAAATCTTATGCATAATGCGGTAAAATTTGTTCAGCCATGCGGGAAGATAAATGTATCCACATCAAGGTACAAAAACAAGATACTTGTATCCGTGGAGGATAATGGTATAGGAATTGACGAGAATGAAATTGACCTTATCTGGGAAAGATTTTACAAGTCAGATAAATCAAGAAGCAGGGAAAAGGGCGGTACAGGGCTTGGACTTGCGATAGTCAGGAACATAATAAACGACCACAAGCAGGAAATCTGGGTTGAGAGTGAAGTAGGAAAGGGAACAAAGTTTTATTTTACTCTCGATAAAGGAAGCAATGAAAATATTTAAAAATTAAAATATATAAAAAAGTAATCTTAACAATTTATTCATAAGTTTTTAAAATTCATTTCCTATAATAAAATCATCAAAAGAAAATACGTCGAAATGAAAGGAGAGTTGGGTATGGACGAATTAAATTATAATGGTTTTAACAATGAAGAAAATGAAATAAACGCTTTCGGACAATCAAATAACGCAAATATTGATAATTTTGATCAAAATGTAATGGGAAATGCAATTAAAAATGATAGTGAAAATATTTATGGAAATGTAGATGAAAAAGTAATTCAAAATTTTGATTTAAATGCTAATGAAAATGCACCTCATGTTTTGCGTGAAAATGGAGCTCAAAATGTGACTGGAGATGTTTATGAGAAAGCATTTGAAAGTGAAAAGCTTTATGAAGGAAGTCCTGCAGACTTGAAGGCAGCTTCATATTACTCCGAAAACTATACAAAACCAAAGAAGCGCAAGAATAGTGTCTTGATGCAAATGATACTTGTCGCTGTCATGAGTTCCATATTGGGCGGGTCTATAGTAGGAGGATTCTTCGTATTTGGAGTTCCGGCATTAAGTCCTTCGGTTCAGTCCATTTTCAGAAGCGGTAATGAAGTGAAGGGTTCGGGAGAGACTACATCCGGTCTGGGTTCGGATTATTATAAGAAGGTTGTTATCGAAAATACCGATTCTTCAGCAGTAGTTGCAATAGCTGAAAAGGTAGGGCCTTCAGTTGTGGGTATAAGCGTAAAAGGGACAACAACCGTAAGCGACTTCTGGTTTTTTGGGCCGCAAGATACGGAATCCCAGGGTTCAGGTATCATAATAAGAAGTGACGGATATGTAATGACAAACTACCATGTTATTGAAGCGGCTCTGAATGAAAGAACCAAAAGTATGTTACCGAATGCAAGTATTAATGTTATTTTACCAAGCGATGTTGATACACCTTATCCTGCTACCGTTGTAGGAACCGATTCGAAGACAGACCTGGCAGTACTTAAAATCGATGCGGACAATTTGCCTGCAATTGAATTTGGAGACTCGGATAAGATAAAAGTCGGTGAGCTTGCAGTTGCCATAGGAAACCCGGGAGGACTTGAATATATGGGTTCGGTTACTGTGGGCGTGATAAGCGGTCTTAACAGAACAATACCAATAACTGACGGCAAGGAACTGAAGCTTATACAGACTGATGCTTCGATAAATCCGGGAAACAGCGGAGGCGCTCTTGTTAATGCCGAAGGAAAGTTAATTGGTGTCAATACTGCAAAGATTGGCGGAGGCGGTTATGAAGGTCTTGGCTTTGCAATACCTGTAAACAAAGCGAAGGAAATAACAGACAGCCTTATTGAGTTTAAGTATGTAAAAGGAAGACCTTCCATTGGCATACAGATAAACAGCGGTTATACCAAGGAAATAGCCGACCGCTACGGACTTCCGGAAGGAGTGCTTGTTTACGATGTTGAAATATTCAGTGCAGCTTATAAAGCAGGTATTCAAAAAGACGACATAATTACGGAGTTTAACGGCGTAAGGATAAAGAATTATGATGAGTTGGAAGAGCAAAAGAGCAAGTACAAACCAGGGGACAAGGTTAAGATAAAAATACACAGGGATGATAGAGATATTACTGTGGAATTGACACTGGATGAGCAAAAATAACATAAGACGTTGTATAGAAAGGGTGGCTGTGGATTAGCCGCCCTTTTTGCCGTCTTATGTTAAATTCTATTAAGCTAAAGGATTTTTCTGACGATATGTAGAATAATGATACTAAATACTGCTGTCAAATCATCTTGTCTACGGAACATTACCCGAAGCGGAGGTAATTTATGCGAAATAAAGCTGTACCAATATTGATAACTAAATCTTTTTTCCTATGCTCCATACTGGTGTTTTCAGCAGTTGAATTTGTACGGACTTCGGATTTTAAATTTTTAGTTGTTATTGAGTCTGTTCTGGCGTTAATATTTGTAGATTACATATCAAACACCATATTCAACAGGCAAAAACAAGAAGAGTTGTTAACATATAATAATAAAATTAAAAAATGGAAGCCGAATTGGATTCTCTCCATGAAGTATCCAAAATTATTACGTCAACTTTTGATGTAAAAATAATAATGAAGCATACATATAATGAACTGGTGCGAATTACCGGATGCGAATGGTTTTATGTTTGCTTTGTTGACAAAAAGTCTTTTGAGCCGATATTTAATTATGAGTATGGCAATCAATCCTTGAAAAATGTTGAGAGTATTGATTATGAGCAATATGTGGGAAACCTTGCCGGGAAAAATTCTTTGTCGGAGCCCCAGATTGAAATGCTTTCAAGCGAAGATAACAGTAAGATTATGGCTATTTCGCTAAATGTTTCGGATGAATTGATTGGTGCTATTTTTATCGGCACTTCAAAAGCAAAGGCTTTTTCGGAAGTTAATTTAAGTTTTTTAAAAAGTCTTGCATGCTATGTTGCAATAGGTATCAGAAATGCTGAAATGTTTAATAATATATACTGCCAGAAGCAAGAAATAGAGGCTCTGTATGAGCAAGCAGCTGCAAGCAATGAGGAACTCAACAGCTATATAAAAGAGTTGGATAAAACGAAAGAGGAGCTTAATGAAAAAATGTCGAACTGATGAGAATGTTTGACAATATTCAGTACGGTTATCTCCAGACCGTTATGTGTCTTGCCAATTCCATAGAAGCAAAGGACCCTTATACAAGGGGACATTGCCAAAGGGTTATGGAAATATCCTGCGAGCTTGCAAGAGCGTTGAAGCTTTCCGAGGAAGAAATCAAGGATTTAAGATATGCAGCCATACTGCATGACATAGGTAAAATAGGGATTTCGGCAAATATATTAAACAAGCCGGGGAAATTGACGGATGAAGAATTTAACGAAATAAAAAAACATCCGCTTATTGCATATAATATCCTAAAGGATGTGGAATTTTTAAAAAACGGTTTAAATGCCATACTGCAGCACCATGAACGATACGACGGAAAGGGATACCCCAATGGACTTAAAGGGGATGAAATTTGCATTTTTGCAAGAATAATGTGTGTGGCCGATGCCTTTGATGCCATGACCAGCGACAGGCCTTACAGAAAAGGTATGGATATGGAATCGGCTCTAAAAGAGATAAAAAGGTGCAGCGGAACGCAGTTTGACCCTGAAATTGCCGATTTGCTGGTGATGATGGCAGGAGAGGGCAAGACTTATTAAACGGTTGGTTTTGACATAATGATGTAAACTGGTGTTTCACGCACGATCAAAATGGATATTATTATAATATTGGATTAATTTTTTGATATAATCATTCAAAATAAAATGATTTATTTTCATTTTACCAAAAAAGATAAAACGGAGGTATATGATGAAAGAGAATCATAACTTAAAGGTGTTGTTTGTTTCCGTTGAAGTGGCTCCATTTGCTAAAACGGGAGGATTGGCAGATGTAGCAGGTTCTTTGCCGAAGTCTTTGGTTTCCATGGGGTATGATGTTCGGATTGCAATGCCGAGGTATCAGCAGATAGAAGCTGATATGAAGTATGTGACGGATTTTCCGGTTGATATGGCAGGCAGGCAGTCAACCTGTATCGTACGTGAAGGTAAAATTGACTTTAAGGCCGACGGTAAAGATTTGAGTATACCTGTTTATTTTGTAGATAATTATCATTACTTTAACAGAGGCGGTATATACTGTTATTTTGATGATGCAGACAGGTTTGCCTTCTTCTGCAAGGCAACATTGGATATGCTTCCTAAAATAGACTTCAAACCGGATATAATCCATTGCAATGACTGGCATACAGGACCAATTTGCATGTTTTTAAACGAGAAATATAAAGAGTATCCGTTTTATAAAAACATAAAGACTATGTTTACAATTCACAATCTTGAATATCAGGGAAATTTCTCGAGAGATGTAATGGGCATCATGGGAATGCCGGATGATGTATTTGTGCCTGAAAAGGTTGAATTTTACGGAATGTTCAGCTTTATGAAAGCGGGATTGGTTTATACGGATATTATAACGACGGTAAGTGAGACCTATGCAAAAGAGATTCAGACGGAAAGATACGGCGAAAGACTGGAGGGCTTACTGAAAAACAGGGCAAAAGACCTCTACGGAATAGTAAACGGTATAGACTACGATGTGTTCAATCCGGAAACCGACCCAAGGATTCATAAAAACTATAATGTTGAGACATTTAAGCTGAAAGTGGAAAACAAATATGCTCTTCAAAAGGAAATGGGGCTTCCGAAAAAGGATGTGCCTGTTATCGGTCTTATATCGAGGTTGACTGGACAGAAAGGTTTAAACCTTATAATGGATGAAATTGACGAGATGATGAAGGAGGACATTCAGTTTGTCCTTTTAGGAGCCGGGGACGAATACTATGAGACAGGATTTAAGAAAATTCAGGAAAAGTATCCTGAAAAGGTAGGGGTGTTTATCGGGTTTAATGCTCCTTTGGCTCAGCGCATTTATGCAGGCAGTGACATGTTCCTGATGCCGTCGAGATTTGAACCCTGCGGCTTAGGACAACTGTTTAGTCTAAGATACGGTACCATACCTATAGTAAGAGCGACAGGAGGATTGGCAGAGACGGTAATTGACATCGACAAGGATAAGAAAAACGGAAACGGTTTTTCATATGAGGACTTTACATCAAAGGATATGTTAAAGACCATTAAACGGGCAATTAAGTTTTACAATGAAAAGCCCCTTGAATGGGAGGCTATGGTAAAACGCGCCATGAGTGCCGATTATTCATGGAGCAACTCGGCAAGCAAATATTCCGATTTGTATATGAAGCTTACAAAAAAGAAGAAATAATATGTTTTCATTCTTATATACAGAAAAGAGTCCGGTTTACCTGGACTTTTTTCTGTAGCCAGATGCAAAAAAATAAATTTATTTGCAATCTTTTCTATGCAATGAATGTATTTATTTGTTATAATATAGTGGAGGACGGTTTAATGGACAAGAAAGAGAGAGTTAACGAGATAATAAAGATTTTCAATCAATTATATAAAGATGCCCAATGTACTTTAGATTATGAGAATCCTCTTCAATTGCTCATATCCACACAGCTTGCCGCACAATGTACCGATGCGAGGGTTAACATAGTGGCAAAGACACTTTTTAAGAAATATAAAAATGCCCGGGATTTTGCCGATGCTGATTTAGAAGAGCTGGAGCAGGATATAAAACCGACAGGATTTTACCGCAACAAAGCGAAGAATATTAAGGAAACCTGCAGAATCATTATTGAGAAATATGATGGCAAAGTTCCCGACAATATGGAAGATTTGCTGACTTTGCCCGGGGTGGGAAGAAAGACTGCAAACCTGATTTTAGGCGATGTGTTCGGTATACCGGGTATTGTGATTGACACCCATGCTAAAAGATTAAGCAACAGAATAGGACTGGCAAGCAGCAGTGATCCGAAAAAGATAGAATTCGAACTTATGGAGATTGTACCTAAAGAAAGCTGGTCTATGTTTTGCCATCAGCTGGTTTACCACGGAAGGGCAGTTTGCAAGGCACGAAAGCCGGAATGTGAGAAGTGCAAAATTATTGACTATTGCGATTATGCAAAAGAGCATTCAAAATGATGCTATCTGAAAAGGAAGTGGGCTTGTGGAGAAAGTCAGTAAATATGAGCTGGTGTTTATTCGCTTTACATGGATTTTTATTGGCGTCATTGCTGCTCATATTGTAATTTTGGATATTGGCATGCAAACAGGCAAAAACGTATATCCAAGTACAGCGGCTAAGCTTTGCTTCTTTACGCTTGCAATTTTATTTAACATTATCAAATATTTTCTTATTAAAAAGGACTTGCTTTTTCGCAAAAAAGTATATCACATTCTAAGGCTGGCAGAGGTACCGGTTATACTGTCTGTCATGTTTTTTGAGGGAATCGGTGGATGGGCGTATATTATGCTCATGTTTCTCATCCTGATTACCAGCTTTTATGGCGGAAGAAAATTTTCTTTTATACTTGTTGGATATGCTTTTTTGGCGAATGTAGTCTTAAAGTATTTGTTTTATTTCCATTTGAATGAATATAAGTTTATTAGCCTTTTGGAATCACCGGAAGATATTATATATATGTTTTCAATTTACCTTGGCTTTTTTCTCTTTACAGTTTTTTGCTGCATGTTGTACAAAGATAATTATGAGAATGAGCAGCAGAACAAAAAGCTGTTTATGGAGATTGCAAACAAATATGAGCAGCTGGCGGCGGCCCAGGAAGAGATAAAATCGCAAAATTACAAATTGAGAGAGTGCAATTCAAAACTGGAAGATGCAAATAAAAAATTTATGACAAGTCTTGCAGAGCTTTTCACATTGCAGCAGATAACGCAGGCTATAAGTTCAATACTCGATGTCAAAGAACTGTTAAAGAGCGTTAATGATATCATAATTGGAGTTATGGGAGTAAGCAGTTCCACAATAATTCTATACGATGAGAAAAAAGGAAGGCTCAGGGTTCATACTACAAATATTGCAAATCGAAAAGAACTTGTTATATTAAATGACAATATAAACTGTCAAAAGCTTCTTGCCGCATTGCAAAACGGGGAACCCATACTCGAGAATTTTGTAGATATGGAGGAATATCCTTTTGCAGAAGGAAGAGGCATACATTCCCTGCTGTGCGTTCCCCTTACTACAAAGGCGAGAAAATTCGGTTTGGTGCTTATCGAGCATAAATATTTCAATGCGTTTGATGACAACAACCTGAGACTTCTAAATATAATAGGGCAGCAAGTGGGAATTGCCATGGAAAACGTGGAATTGTACCAGAGAATGCATGAGATGGCTACCATAGACAGTCTTACGGGAATATACAACAGGCTTTATTTCCAGGAAAGACTCAGAGAAGAGATTGCAAACGCCAAGAAGGAGAATTACGATTTGTCTTTGGCTATTATGGATATTGACCACTTTAAACGTTTTAACGATACCTTTGGGCACTTGTTTGGAGACAAGGTTTTAAAGCATATTGCCCAACTTATGAAAAAATCCTTGCGAAGCGGAGACATAATTGCAAGGTATGGAGGCGAAGAATTTGTAATACTGCTGCCAAGGACAAGCATTAAAGAGGCATATGACAAAGTGGAAAGGCTTAGAAATATTATTGCAAAGACCACGATAAAGGATGAACTGGTGGAAGCTTCAGTTACTGTGAGCTTCGGAGTTTCATCCTATCCGGAATTTTCAAATAATGAGTCTGAGCTTCTAAAATCGGCGGATAATGCGCTGTATGAAGCCAAGGAATCCGGCAGAAACTGTGTAAGAATACCAAGCTAGTGTTTTTATAGATGAAGTTTGCTTCTAATTATTTGGGGCATTGGTCTTGAATGAGAAGACAATGCTCTCAAATAATTTTGATTCTTTTTTGTCCCACAAGTCTTCGGGAACGAAGTAGCTTATTCTGTACATTTTATCATCTTTCTTCAAAAACACCTCATTTCCTTTAAAGCTTTTGTTGTCCTGGGTTATGACTATGTAATTCCAAAATATTCCCGGAATAGAGTTTACTGTAACTTCTTTTTCTTTAAACTCTTTATATTTTTGCCCGGAAATTGATTTTGATTTTGAAAGAAATTCGTTCAGGTCATAGGGAAGATTCCATACCTGCACGAAACCGTGGCTGGTGTTGCTTCTGTTTTTAAAACCAACATGATAGAGAATCTCAGTGCCTTCAAATTCCTGTTCGTTGAGCAAAAATGCAGAGGGATATTTGAAGCTGAAACCTCCTTCAATTGATTCATAGGTTGAAAACTCTTCGGTACGGGGCCTTTTGAAGATTTTGCCCGTTTCAATCAGGCTTCCTTTAATTATTTCATTTACATACACATTATCAATATCGTATTCGGCAGGGCATGAAAAGGACAAATAGTTTTCGATTGTAACGTTTACGTTAAGGCTTTGATTTAAAAATAATTCAGTAAGTAAAAACATAAGAACCCAAAATCCGATGATTATTGAAAGACAGACAAGCTTTTTTTTATAGTTGCGAACATAGATTATATACAATTTTAACCCTCCTTCTAAAGTTTATAATGCTCTCGAAAACTCGTATTGCTTTCGAGGTCTCTATTTCAGGAGCAA
>NZ_DAORXT010000032.1:0-29477 GCF_035371925.1 Acetivibrio sp.
TACGAAAACATCGCTCTGCCTGTCCAGCTGGACGGGAACGAACCGGACAAGCCATACATAGACAAGATTATCAGAACACTGGGTCTTGAAAGTAAGCTATATAATCTGCCCAACAATCTTTCCGGCGGTCAGCAGCAGCGTGTGGCAATTGCCAGAGCTTTGGCGTCAAAGCCTGCTATTATTCTGGCCGACGAGCCTACGGGAAATCTGGACAGCAAGACCAGTCTCGATGTAATGGGACTTCTTAAGGTGACAAGCCAAAAGTTTAGGCAAACCATTGTTATGATTACGCACAATGAGGAAATAGCACAGATGGCAGACCGTATCATCCGCATTGAGGACGGCAAAATTGTAGGTGGTGATAGCCGATGATTACGGTAAAAAACAAAAAAGCCATCCGGAATTTGGCGGACAAAAGTTTTCGTGCCAACAGAACCCGCAATCTGATTGCGATCATTGCGATTGCTTTAACATCGGTGCTGTTTACCACCCTTTTTACGATGGGCATGGGCACGGTGGAAAGCCTGCAGAAGGCCGCCATGCGGCAGTCCGGCGGTGACGGGCATGCAGTACTCAAATATATTACCGACGAGGAATTCAACAATGTCAAAGACCATCCGTTGATAAAAGAAATTTCCTATAACCGGGCATTAAGCGACGGAGTGGAAAACGAAGTGTTTTTGAAGCGCCGTACGGAGTTTTGGTACTTTGACGATATCGGGATGAAGCTTGAATTTTCCGAACCCACAAACGGACATAAGCCTGTAGTTGAAAACGAAGTCATTGCAGACACAAAAACCTTGCAGCTTCTGGGTGTCCCCCTTGAAGTCGGTGCGCCGCTTACGCTGGTACTCAATATCAGGGGCGAGAAAGTAGAGAGGGATTTTGTCCTCGCAGGATGGTGGGAAAGCGACCCCGTCTTCAACGTGGGGAGGATAATTGCCTCTCGGGCCTATGTGAATGCCCATCTTGATGAGCTTAAAAACACTTTTAGTGAGGATTATTCGATGACAGGTACAATAAATGCCTGTATCATGTTTAAAAACAGCTTTGATTTGGAAGGAAAGCTGGAAAAAGTTATTACCGACAGCGGTTATTCGATGGATCCCAATTCGCCAGGTTATCTGGAGCATAATGTGAACTGGGCATACCTTTCTACCAATTTTGGTATGGATACAAATACGATGATTGTTCTGGTGTCCGGACTTATGCTCATCATTTTCACAGGATACCTTATTATCTACAACATTTTTCAGATTTCGGTCATCCGGGATATCCGGTTTTATGGTTTACTGAAAACTATCGGAACAACAGGAAAACAGATACGCCATATTATCCGAAGGCAGGCTTTGATTCTTTCGGCGATGGGCGTCCCTGCCGGACTTATTGCAGGATATTTCAGCGGTAAAGTTTTTGTTCCGCTTATTCTGAGCAACTCCACGTACGCCGGAAGTGCGGTATCCGTATCTCCAAGCCCGGTGATTTTCATAGGCGCAGCGCTGTTTTCCGTAATCACAGTATTCATCAGCACCTTTAAGCCGGGCAGAATAGCCGCTGCTGTATCGCCGCTGGATGCAGTGAGGTATACGGATGGGAACATCAAACAGATGAAAAAGCAGAAAAAATCTGTCAGTGGCGGGAAAATACATTACATGGCTTTGGCCAATTTGGGACGCAACAAAAAACGTACGGCTCTGGTGTTTATCAGCCTGTCTTTAAGTCTTGTTCTGCTGAACACGGTATTTACCCTGTCACAAAGCATTGACCTGAACAAATTTCTTGCCAAATTTGTGGATACCGATTTTCTAATTGCCCATGCAGATTACTTCCTTAATAGCTTCCGCGGTCCTGAAAACCAGACCAGTGAAAGCTTGATTCAGGCGGTAAAAGCCTGGCCGGGATTTGAAGAAGGCGGGCGGCTGTATGGCGGCAGAACGGAAATGTTTACTGTGGAGGATGAAAGAAACACAGAACAGAAATATAATATTGATGCCAACGGCGATTTCATAGCTGCGGTTTATGGCTTAGAGGAGCTGCCGCTAAAGAGACTGGAACTTATTGACGGCGAATTGGGTTTTAGAAAGCTGTCTTCCGGAAAATACATTCTGGAGGGTGTTTATCTGGACGACAATAATATACCGCAAATGGAAGCCACTCATTTTAAAGTGGGGGAAACGATTACGCTGCATAGCTACAAGGGGATGACGGAGAAACTCGGGTACAGTGAGTACACTACCCAGGAGTTTACAGTGCTTGGCCATGTTGCCGTTAAAACCTTTTACAATTCGGACCGGATAAGATGGGACTATACCTTCTACCTTCCGGCGGATGTGTACAAAACCCTGGTGGCAAATCCTGCAGTTATGAGCTATGTCTTTAATGTTTCCGACGACATGGAAGCCGAGATGGAGCAATTCTTGCAAAGCTACACCGATTCTGTGGAGCCTGCAATGAATTACAGCTCAAAGTTTACCTCACTCAAAGAGTTTTCCGACATGCGCAAAACCGTTGTTATGATTGGCGGGGCACTTAGTTTTGTGATTGGACTTATCGGGATACTCAATTTCACCAACACCATCCTTACAGGCATCCTTGCCCGCCAAAAGGAATTTGCAATGCTGCAGAGTATTGGCATGACACGGAAGCAATTATGCGGTATGCTGATGTTTGAAGGGTTATATTACTCGCTGGGAACCTGTGTGATTTCGCTTGCTTTCGGTACGATATTTTCACTTTTGGTTGTTAAGCCCTTGGAAAATCTGCTTTGGTTTTTGCGTTACCGGTTTATCCTGTGGCCGCTTTTAGCCGTACTGCCATTCTTGTTTGTGATTGGAGCAATTATTCCTTTGCTGTCGTATATCATGACCGACAGGCAAAGTATCGTGGAGCGGCTGCGCGAGGCGGAGTAGCTAGTTTTTAAGAGATCCGGGAAAACAGTTATTGTTGATTATCGTTAGAAATGTATATTCTAAAAACAGCCCTTTGAAAAACTTAAAAATATAGTATAACCCAATAAAAACAGCAACAGTTTGACAGATTACAACAGCTTGCTCTTTGTCCGGTTTGAAAATGCATGGAATGTCAGACAGAAGATTGACGATTTGAAAACGGATTACGGATTTTCCGATGAGCAAATTATAGAAAACGCCAAGCTGCTTGGGCTTTTAGGTCAAAGCGGCAGATCCTTTATGCTGCAAATATATGCTGCTGCCGGCTTTCTGTTTGTGCTGGTTATGGTTGCAGGCATTATGATGATTGCCAGCAGCCTAAACAGCAATGTAGCTTGGCGTACCAGGTTTTTCGGCATGATGCGCTGTCTTGGCGCGACACCTAAGCAGGTAATGCGTATAGTTCGCAAGGAGGCACTCCGCTGGTGCCGGTTTGCTATTCCTGCCGGAATTGCGATTGGTGTTGTCGTAATCTGGATTTTGTTTGCGGTTTTAAGAACTGCCAGCCCCGAGTATTTCGGTGAAATGGCTATCTTTGGTTTAAGCATTCCCAGTATTCTCGCCGGGATTATTGTGGGACTGCTAACAGTTTTGCTTGCAGCCCGTTCCCCGGCAAAAAAAGCGGCGAAAGTTTCCCCACTGGAGGCGGTTTCCGGTAACGCCAGCGGCTATCAGCAGGTAAAAAAAGCGGCAAATACAAAGCTGTTTAAAGTTGAAACAGCCATGGGAATCCATCATGCAAAAGCCAGCAAGAAAAACCTGATTTTGATGGTTGGTTCTTTTGCCTTAAGTATTATCTTGTTTCTTTCTTTTTCTGTGACCGTGGAATTTATGAATCATGCTTTAACTCCCCTGCGTCCCTGGACGGCAGATCTGTCTATTATCAGCCCGGACTATTCCTGCTCCATAGATAGTGAACTCTTGGGAAAACTTAAGGAAAACCCCGCAGTTAAATTAGTTTATGGACGGATGTTTGCCTATGATGTGCCGATTGCAGTGAACGGTTCACAAGAAAAGGTGGACCTAATTTCCTACGAGCAACGTCAGTTTGACTGGGCGAAAGATTATCTGTTAGAAGGTTCCATTGACGATGCTATAGAGAAGCCGAATACTGCTCTGATTGTCTTTGAGCCGGAAAATACGCTGCAGGTTGGGGATACTGTGACGATGACGATAAATAACAGGCTTCAGGAAATTCAGATAGTGGGTATACTTTCAACATCTTCCTTTAAAAATAATAATGATGCTGGAATTATGATCTGCTCGGAGGATACTTTCCGTCAAATTACGGGAGAATCCAAATACACTATACTTGATATAAAACTGAAGAAAAAAGCGACCGATGAAGATGTCAATGCCATCAAGCAACTGGCGGGCAGTTCCTATACTTTTTCCGATGAACGGATGAGCAAAAACAGTGTAATGGCAACTTATTATTGTTTCTGGCTGTTTATTTATGGCTTTTTGGTGATGATAGCATTGATTACGGTGTTCAATGTGATAAACAGCATTTCTATGAGTGTATCTGCAAGAACCAATCAGTATGGTGTTTTTCGAGCTATTGGTCTTAGCATGCGCCAACTTAAGAAAATGGTTATTTCCGAGGCCTGCACATATACTATCATTGGCAGTTTTGTGGGGAATGTATTGGGCCTGTTCTGCAACAAGACTTTATTTAGTATGATAGTAAGTTCTAACTGGGGAGCGCCTTGGACAATCCCATGGCTGGAACTGGGGGTTATTCTTCTGGTTGTGGTTCTATCTGTTGTTTTGGCAGTGCAAAAACCAATTAAGAAGCTCAAAGAAATGTCCATTGTGGACACAATAAGTATGCAATAATATTTATTTACAGCGAAAACGATTTCCTGTGGGGGATTAAATGCACAGTTTTAAATAGTAGGAGGCTGGCACCATGGAACGAAAACTTATTGATATGAACAAGTACGCACGGAAGGCTCACTTTGACTATTTCCTATCTTTAGAAAACCCGCATGTAGGGGTAACAGCAGATGTGGATGTTACGGAGCTTGTGACATTCTGCAAAGAAGGCGGATATTCCTTCTATCTTACCTTCATGCATGCAGCAGCGCTTGCAGCAAACCGTATTCCGGAATTCAGACAGAGAATAAGCGGTAACGGGATAGTCGAATATGATGAATGCGGAACATCCCATACGGAAAGTGTCGGTGACGGAACCTACTGCTACTGTACGCTTTATCATCATATGTCCTTCAGAGAGTATATCCAGTATGCCGAAGCGCAAAGGAAGGCGTGCCGTGAGAGAAACAGCATCGAAGAGGACGATGACGCGGAGGGCCTCTATTTTGTTTCATCACTTCCATGGCTTCACTACAGTGCGGTAATTCAGCCTACAGCCGGCAGGAAAGATTCCAATCCCAGAATCACATGGGGAAAATATCAGAAAGATCATGCCGGAAGACTCATGATGCCGGTTACAGTTCTTTGCCATCATGCGCTGGTTGACGGTTTACATCTTTCCAGATTCTATGCTAATCTTGATAAGGAGATTTATGCAATAATTGAGCAATCTGATAACTAAAATATTATCATTTCTTTATTTAGGGGTGTACAGAGGATACTGTGATTTTTTGTATTTATAAAATATACCCTCCACTATAACACCATACTTATAATCAGTGTTATTCTTCATAGTGCAAATATTAGGGAGGTGAATAATTTGAAAAAATATAAAACTTCTGAAGTTGCGACGATTGTTGGCATACATCCCAATACAGTGCGCTTATATGAAGAATGGGGAATGATTACCAAGCCGGAAAGACAAGAAAATGGATATCGGATATTTACTGATTTGCACATAATGCAAATCAAACTAGCTCGTACCGCATTTCAAATTGAAATAATGCAAAATGGCTTGAGAAAGAAAATTATTGAAGTGGTAAAGACTACTGCAACAGGAGATTATGATAGAGCTATTTTACTTACAGAGGACTATTTGAAGCAATTACAACATGAGCGTGATAATGCAGAAGAAGCCATTCAAGTTGTTCATGATATTTTATCCGGCAGTGAAGATACGAATATACTTTGCATGAAGCGAAAAGAGGTATCAGAATATCTAAATATTTCAATGGATACATTACGAAATTGGGAAATGAATGGGTTAATACAAGTCAAAAGGAAGCAAAATGGCTATCGTGTTTATACAAATGATGATATAAAAAGATTAAAAATTATCCGCACATTAAGATGTGCAAACTATTCCCTGGAATCAATTTTGCGTATGCTTAAGCAGTTATCCCAAAATTCCAATACCGATATACGATCAGCTTTAAATACCCCAAATTCAAATGATGATATTATTTCTGCTTGCGACAGGTTAATACTATCGTTAACTTATGCTGAAGATAATGCAAGGAAAATAATTGAAATGCTATATGAAATGAAAAATTTATTTTAATTTAAACCTCCATTTTACCACCAATGTTTTAAACGGTGGTATTCTTTTATTTGACAAAAACAAGGAGGCGATGAAATGGAGGAAGTAATCAAAGTTGATCAGTTGTCAAAAACATATGGCAATCTGCTTGCAGTGGATAATATCAGTTTATCCGTAAAATGTGGTATGGCTTTTGGCTTGCTGGGAGCAAATGGTGCAGGTAAGAGTACGACAATGGAATGTATTTTGGGAACAAAGCAAGCTGATAAAGGTCGGGTTTCCATTTTGGGCTACAACCCGCAAAAAGATAGGCGCAAGCTTTTTCAAAAAGTAGGTGTTCAGTTTCAAGAGTGTGATTATCAGCCGGAAATTAAAGTTTCAGAGCTATGTGAAGAAACCGCGTGCCTATACAAAACTCCTGCGGATTGGAGGGAACTGTGCAGTCAATTCGGCATCGGAAGCAAAATAAAAAATGCTGTAAAAAGTCTCTCAGGTGGTGAACGGCAAAAATTGTTCATTGTTCTTGCCTTAATTCCAAATCCGGAGATTGTATTTCTTGATGAATTGACAACAGGCCTTGATGCAAAAGCTCGTCGAGATGTTTGGAAGATTTTATTGGCATTGAAAGAGAAAGGCTTAACTATTTTCTTAACTTCTCATTTCATGGACGAAGTGGAAGTGCTCTGTGACGAGATATGTATTTTGAAAAAAGGTAAAGTTGTGTTCTATGGAACAGTAGAAGAATCAAAGGTAGTAAGTGGCAGTGAAAAGTTCGAGGATGCTTATCTGATATTATCCGGTGAGGAGGTTGATGAAAAATGAAATCTTTTTTAACACTATTGAAAAATGAATTGAAGCTTAACATCAGAAATATGAATATGGTTATTTTTGCTGTCATAATGCCGCTGGTTGTTCTGCTGATTCTTGGGCTTTTGAATGGTACAAGGCCTGCAGTCGATGGAGTGGAATATACATTTATGGAGCAATCTTTAGGAGCTCTTTGTACGATTTCAATCTGTGCAGGAGGTCTGATGGGGTTACCCCTTGTTGTATCCGAATATCGGGAGCGTAAAATTTTAAAACGCTTTCAGGTTACACCTGTTAGTCCTATAAAGCTTCTGGTTGTTGAACTTTGTATTTATATGATTTATTGTTTAGTATCTATGATCACCTTGATTCCTGCAGCAATGATATTTTGGAAAGTAAAAATACATGGCTCGTGGCTGGCATTTTTAGGCAGCTGGCTGCTTACTATGATATCTACTTTAAGTATTGGAATGATGGTAGGCGGTGTTGCAAAAAATTCGAAGAGTGCAAGCGTGATTGCTTGTTTATTGTATTTTCCGATGCTGATTTTCTCCGGAACAACACTTCCTTTTGAAGTCATGCCTGAGGCTATTCAAAAAATAGTAAGTGTATTTCCTATGACACAAGGTATTCAGTTGATGAAAGCAACTTTTTTAGGGCTTTCAGTAGATAATATAAAACTACCTGTTATTGCTATGGTGGCAGTAACCATCCTATGCACAGGAATTTCTATAAAATATTTTAAATGGGAGTAGCAAGCAGAATTTAAAATTACATCAGTATTATCATATACATTGGTTATGTGCTTATCTTATTTATTTTCAGGAATAATTTTTCATTGACATTGATAAAAAAGGTTGATATAGTTTAGTTACTAAACTGTTTAGTAACTAAACTATTATATTATAGGGATGGACAATGAGTAAATACATTGAAATTGCGCAGATTATGGAGCGTATTATCCATAAATATATCAGAAATGAAGATATTAAAAGAAGTTATGGTACAGAGTCTCTCCTGACACGAAAAGAAATTCATACGATTGAGTATATAGGAGAAAATCCGGGAATTAACCTTAAGTCTCTCGCTGAAATGCAGGGTGTTACTAAAGGTGCTGCATCGCAAATGGTCAGTAAGTTGGTTGAAAAAGGATATATCCAACGCAAGGAATCACTATCGTCCGGCGCCGAGATTTCCTTATATCTAACTGAAAAAGGAGAGACTGCTTTTAAAGGGCACTTGGAATATCATAAGCGGGTAGGAAAGGTCTGGAGAAGGTTGCTTGATAATATGAGCGAAAGCGCCATAAATGAAATGATAGAATTTCTGCATTCTTTCGAGATAGAGCTTGATAAAGAATATGAAGACGAAGGAGAATAAAAATGAAAACAGCAATATTATATGAATCATGGCACCATGGAAATACAAAAAAACTTTGTGATGCAATTAAGAAAGAATATGATGTCATACTACTTAATGTAAAGGAAGATGATATTAGACTGGAAGGATATGATCTTATTGGAATTGCATCCGGTATTGCTTATAGCAAATTTTATAAAGAAATCGAACAAGTAACCAAAGAGAAATTGCCGGAAGGTAAAAATGTGTTTCTTATGTATACCTGCGGAAAACCGGGACAGGATTTTGAGAAGAACATAAAGAACACTCTTTCTTTGAAAAAATGTAATGTTCTTGGCACTTATTGCTGCAAGGGCTATGACACATATGGTCCGCTTAAGCTTATTGGAGGAATCAACAAGGAGAATCCTACTGAAGATGAAATTTATGGTGCAGTGAGATTTTATAGAGAAATAATCAACAAATTGCAAATAGACATATGATGGAATCATCAAAGGAAAGATTCTAATCAAAATTTCTATGATTATATAGTGTCTTTTATATATGATAATACTGATTATTTGCAATTAACTTGTCTTACACAAGGAGAAGGTGGGAATATCCTTTGTGTATTGAAAACAGAACCAAATTCTAATTAAACATGACATTTAAAGCAATGCAAAGGTAAAAGGGGAATAATTAAACCTTGATTGGCTAAATGCCTTTCAAGGTTTAATTTGTGTTGGTGGGATTACCTAGTATCTAGTACTACAGCCCTGAAACATCAATTCCGGTAACCTTCCATGTATCCGTTAAGGAATCTGTCAGCTTCATAGAAACTGCTGCATTGATTAATGAGCTGCTGCCGTCTAAGCGAACTGTTGCATGAGCATCGACTTTGCCGATGTCCATGTTGTCAACCGGATATGATATATCAAGTACAGATACGCTATTACTCTTTTTCGTGATTCCTTTCATATTATGCCCATCTGCCATGCAATATTGGTTCAATTCCTCGGTTTGACCGGTAAAGTATAGGGTCAGTGCATCCCTAATCACTGAGTCTATATTGGCATCACTGTATCGGAAATTTTTAAGCTCCCATTTTCCTTCACCAAGATAGCCAATATCCGCATTTATTCTGTGGCCTGTATATTCTCCGGAGAAAAAGACATCAGAATATCCGGCAAGGTCTGCATTTAGTTCAATCCGGTCTTCAACGAAATGAATTTGAATCTGCATACCGGCGTGGAATTTATAGTTAACGCTGCTGTTTCTGAATTCATTATCCATAGGCAGTGTGAGACCTACATATTTACTGTCAAATAACAGTTTAATGCTGTCTTTTGTATATACAGTATCAAATTTTGCTTCCAGCTGAGGCAGATATTCATCCTCAACCAATTGATACATATACCATTTTCCGCCGTTTGCTTTATCCACCATGAATAATGTCTTTATCGAACAGCCTGTGCCATGTTTAACATATATGATAATTGCAAGTTCGTTTTCGCCGTCCCCATCAAAATCTTTTTCATTTAAAAGGGGTTGGACCATGTAGTTGGAGGTATAAGGTACCTCTGCCAGGATATATTTATTGTCTACAGTTTTTACAAGAATACTTTCCGTATCTGAGGTCCCGTACAGCAAAAAGTGCTTAGTTTTGCCGATTAAATTAATGTTTTTTGCCATATCGCCCTCAAAAACAGGATGAAAACTGCTAAAATCATTGGCGTAATCCGGTGCGTCCAGTATGAGCTTTTTTAAATCGGAATCCGGTTCAAAAGTAGTTCCGACGATTAATTTTTCACCCCAGAACTCCTTATCTTCCGTATAGCTATTCTGATTTTCGGTTTTCTCGCCATTTTCAGCCCAAGCATCATCAGCTGTGTTATTGTCGGATACTTCTTCTTTTTCTGATGCCGGGGTTTTTTCCGCAGCATCTTCACCGATATCTCTTTGAGTCCCATTCAGTTTGTTTTGGTTGTATGTATCTTCAGCATGCTTTTTTCCTGCCGTAAGGAATAATACTCCGCAGGCCAGTATTACGGCAGCCAATGCAATACTCATGATACGGTGCGGCTTTTTGGAGCAGAGTATATGCTTAATTCTGTTTTCAACATTATTTTTCGCAAAACCTATTGTCAATGGAAATCCACTGGCTTTCTTTGAAAAATCCAATATGGTTTGTGAATATTGCCTTTTCTCGTTTAGTCCTTTTCCTCTTAATACACGTTCATCGCAATACATTTCCATATCTTTTCCCATCAGGGAGAATGCAATCCAGACAAAAGGATTGAACCAGTGTACAGTCAAAGCAACGGTTGCCATACACTTTATCCACGGATCAAAATGCTTGATATGCTCCATTTCATGGGTAAGAATATCCTCGCGCTGATGTCCTTCAAGTCCGGCCGGAATGTAGATTTTAGAAGGAATACCGGGCATAACAAACGGAATGTCACAGGCTGAAGTTTCCCATATGTTATTATCTACTTTAATAGCCACATTTACCATGTGCCTCAATTTTATGTACTGTATAAGGAAATAAACGGTGAATGCTATGATTCCCAAAAGCCATACAAAGGATAAATATTCGACTAATCTGTGCTTTCCTGTGGGAATGGAACCGGCGTTATTTGAAGGTGTGATATTATTTTCTGTCAAATTGTCTTTATCGAGTCTGCTCCCCTGTGCATTATCTGCCGGGGTTGAATTACTGTTACCGATTGGGTTGGATTCATCTTTTTGTTGATATGTATTAGAGCTATTGTAATTTGATTGATTTTGCCTCAAGCTGTCGGAGCTTTCATAGACGCCTTCATTAAAATTAAGTATTGCTACGTTTCGTATTGTATTAAACGGACCTGTGACCAGCGGAGTAAACAACAGCTCTGCAAGCAGCAGTATCCAAAGAACTGTAACATATCTTTTTGAAAAGTTTTTTGTAAGCTTACGTATTATTAATATTACCAATATAAAAATTATACCGGTAAAACTGTTTTGAAGCATCAGTTCAAATAACTTGGTCATTTATTCACCCTCCCTGGTATCGTCTATGAGCCTCTGAAGATATTCAGCTTCTTCCCGGGTCAGCTTTTTATCCTGTAAAAACGCTGAGATAAATGCAGGCAGGCTTCCTTGAAATTTTTTATCCAGAAAGTCACGGACCTCCTGCTTTTGAATGCTGTCTCGCGAAACAAGTGCCTTAACTACTGCATTTTCATTGGACAGAATCTCTTTTTTGCACAGGTTCCGGATTACGGTAAACGTTGTGGATTTTTTCCATCCGAGCTTCTCGTAACATATCTTTACCAGTTCCATTGAATTTATGGGCTCCACATCCCATACAATGCACATAAACCGATATTCACTGTCGTTTAAATAGTATTTCATAACATTCTCCTTTCTCTTTAGTTCAGGTTTATAACTATCGACCTCTTAAGTTTATCACTATAAACCTCTCCTGTCAATAGCGTTAATTTATGTGGGTAGATTGAAAATTTATTCTATTTTGACTAATCAGAGCAATTGTTAATGTACCCTTTGATAAGTAGTCCCCAATATTTCCCTTTTTTATTTTGCACCTTTGTGTTTAATAGTAGGATTTATTTATACCTTTATTAGCAGTAATATTAAAACATAAGGAAATGACGTAACAAAAAATTAGTCTTAGGAGGACGAAGTGCATGAAAATTAAAAGAAGTTGGTTAGCACTTATGTTGGTGGCCGTGATGGCAATTTCTATGACTGCATGTTCGGGTACAAAGTCAGAAACGAATAAAGGAGGCACAACAAACAAGCCTCAAAACACAGCAGCTAAAACTGAAGATACCGGCAATAAAGAAGAGAATGTATTGGTAGTATATACTGCAAGAAGTGAAGAATTAAACAAAGCAGTTATTTCAGAGTTTGAAAAAGAAACCGGAATCAAAGTTGAATTGGTAACAGCAGGTACAGGAGAATTACTTAAGCGTGTAGAGTCAGAAAAAGACAACCCATTGGGTGATATTTTATGGGCAGCAGACCGTACAATGCTTTCCGCATCTGAGGACTTGTTTATGGAATATGTATCCAAGGAAGACGGAAATATGATGGATGGATTCCAGAACACAACAGGACATTTTTCACCGGCATTTGCAGACCCAGCAGTATTTATTGTTAATACTGACTTAAAAGGTGATATGAAAATAGAAGGATTTGAAGATTTATTGAATCCTGCATTAAAAGGAAAGATTGCTTTTGGAGATCCTGTTAACTCCAGTTCGGCATTCCAGTCTTTAGTTGCAATGCTGTATGCTATGGGCGAAAACAATGACCCAATGTCCGATAAAGCATGGGAGTTTGTAGACAAATTCTTAAAGAATCTTGACGGAAAAATGGCAAACAGCTCCAGCCAGGTATATAAAGGCGTAGCAGAAGGTGAATATGTTGTAGGACTTACTTGGGAAGACCCGGCTGCTAAATATGTAAAAGAAGGCGCTAACGTTGAGGTTGTATTCCCTAAAGAAGGAACCATTTTCCCAGGTGAATCTGTGCAGATTATAAAGAATGCTAAACATCCGGAAAATGCAAAGAAATTCGTAGACTTCATGTTGTCTCAAGAGGTTCAGAACAGAGTAGGTTCTGAATTAACAGTTCGTCCTCTTAGAAAAGGCGCAACATTGGCAGATTATATGACCCCTCAGTCCGAAATTAAGTTATTCAGTAACTATGATGAAGGATGGGTTGCTGCAAACAAATTGGCAATTACAAATAAGTTTAGCGAGCGCCTGGAATCATCTATGGACTAATACTCGATAAATAAATCATTGGATTACTAAAACAGGGCCGCTTAAAGCAACGTTACGCCGGGAAAAACTCATGGCGCGACAGGCAAAAAGTGGCCCTTGATATTTTAATACTGATAAAGGAGAGGGCAAATAATGAGCGTAGCTATCAATATAGAGAATGTCGTAAAGCGTTTTGGAAAAGAGACAGTTATAAACGGATTATCGCTGGATATAAAACCCGGAGAATTTTTTACATTGCTTGGACCGTCCGGTTGCGGAAAGACCACGCTTCTTCGTATGATAATCGGATTTAATTCCATTGAAGGCGGACAGATTAAAATTGATGGGAAAGTAATAAATAATATTCCTACCAATAAGAGAAATATGGGTATGGTATTTCAAAACTATGCGATATTTCCGCATATGTCGGTTAAAAATAATATAGCCTTTGGTTTAAAAAACAGAAAAGTACCTAAAGATGAAATTGAAAAAAGAGTGGATGAAATCTTAAAAATTGTTAAGATAGATCATTTAAAAGACAGAATGCCGCAAAAAATGTCAGGAGGACAACAACAGCGTATTGCACTGGCCAGGGCCATTGTTATTCATCCGGAGGTTCTTTTGATGGACGAGCCTCTTTCCAACTTGGATGCAAAGCTGCGTACAGAGATGAGAAATGCAATAAAACAGATTCAGCAGCAGGTGGGAATTACAACAGTGTATGTAACCCATGACCAGGAAGAAGCATTGGCGGTATCTGACCGAATTGCGGTTATGAACGGTGGAGTAATTCAGCAGATCGACACTCCTAAAAATGTTTACCAGCGTCCGTCAAACACATTTGTTTCTACTTTTATTGGACTTTCCAACATAATGGATGGGGTTCTGGAAAGCAATGAAAACGGCAAAGCTTTAATAAGAATTGGCAATTATAAGTTCCAAATGAATAACATCAAAAAAGATTGCGGTTCTAATTGCCGTGTCAAGGTATCGGTCCGCCCTGAAGAGTTTATCATTAACAAAGAAACAGAGGAAGGCATTCCGGTTACAGTAAAAAGCAGTGTTTTCCTTGGGGTTACAACCCATTATTTTGTTGAAACCAAAGAAGGACAAGAGATAGAAGTAATACAAAGCTCAGATATTGGAGAAATTATTCCAAACGGAAAGAAAGTCCATCTAAAAGTACAGGTGCAAAAAATAAATGTGTTCAGTGAAGACGGCAGCAGGAGCTTTATAGATAGGGAGGTCCGCCCATGAATACCGCAAAAAAGAAATTGAACATATGGCTGGTATTGGCATTGGCAATATTAGCTTTGTTTTTAATTTTTGTAGTGTATCCTCTAGGACTTATTTTGTATAAGAGTATTTTGATGGAGGACGGCACAATAAGCTTTTCTTACTTTACAAAGTTCTTCTCCAAAAAGTTCTATTGGAGTACGCTGATTAACAGCTTTAAGGTTACGATAGCTTCAACTTTGGTATCGGCTGTTTTGGGACTAATTATGGCTTATTTGCTAAGAAGCATAAAGATTAAAGGCAGCAAGTATTTAAACATTCTTATTGTTATATCCTATTTGTCACCTCCGTTTATCGGAGCCTATGCATGGGTACAGCTTCTTGGAAGAAACGGAGTTATAACAAGAGTTTTAAATTCTGTTTTTAATACCCAGCTCGGCGGTATTTACGGATTTGCAGGTATTGTTCTGGTTTTCTCATTGCAGTCTTTCCCTTTGGTTTATATGTATGTTTCCGGTGCATTGAAAAATTTGGACAATTCCTTGAATGAAGCGGCAGAAAGCCTTGGATGTTCAACAGTTCAAAGAGTCTGGAAGGTTATCGTGCCGTTGATAACCCCAACATTGTTGGCCAGTTCACTGCTGGTTTTCATGCGTGTATTCTCAGACTTCGGTACACCAATGCTTATCGGTGAAGGTTATAAGACATTTCCGGTACTGTTGTATAGCCAGTTTATGGGTGAAGTAAGTACCGACGCCCACTATGCAGCGGCCCTTTGTGTTATTGTAATTGCAATTACATTGGTTATGTTCTTCTTGCAGAAGTACATTGGAAATCGTCTGACCTACTCCATGTCGGCGCTAAAACCGTTGGAGCCTGAGAAAAAGACCGGAATTGGCAATATTCTTGCCCACGCCTTTGTATATTTGGTTGTATTTGTTGCAATTTTACCGCAGTTAACGGTAATTACCACATCCTTCTTGGAAACGAGAGGTGCTTCATATACCGGTCAATTTACTTTGCAAAATTATAAAAATATTATAATGCCGAAAAATATTAGTACAATAACCAACACTTATTTATTTGGCATAGCTGCAATACTAATAGTTGTTGTTCTCGGAGTCTTGATATCTTATTTGACTGTAAGAAAGAAGTCCTTCTTAACATCCATAATAGATACCTTGACAATGTTCCCATATATTATACCCGGTTCGGTATTAGGTATTTCCTTCTTGTATGCGTTTAACAAAAAGCCGTTGCTTTTAAGCGGAACAGCAATCATAATCATTATTTCATTGTGCATCAGGCGTATGCCTTATACCATCCGTTCCAGTACGGCTATAATCGGACAGATAAGTCCAAGTATTGAAGAAGCTGCAATAAGCTTAGGATCTACAGAGGTTAAGTCCTTTATAAAAATAACAGTACCGATGATGATGGCCGGCGTATTATCCGGTGCAATTATGAGCTGGATTACCCTGATTAGTGAGCTAAGTTCCTCCATTATTTTATATACAAGTAAAACTCAAACTTTGACTGTAGCAATTTATACGGAAGTTATTCGCAGTAACTTTGGAAATGCAGCTGCCTACTCAACGGTATTGACAATTACCAGTGTTTTATCCTTGCTGTTATTCTTTAAGGTATCGGGAAGCGAAGATATAAGTGTATAGTTAAACTCCTATTGTCAAATAACAATATATTATAGCTAATTGCTATAATATATTGTTATTTGCATTAGGGCTTTTATTTTGCAATATTTACGGAAGCAGAGAGGGAACAATATGACACCTAATCGATATAGAAGCTATGTACAGAGAACATTTTACCGTTATACATTTTCAATAATACTGTTTCTTTGCATATTGGTATTTTTATTTCTGACAATTGATATCAAATGGCTTACCAGAAGCAAAAGCCAGAGGAATAGTGCAAGGATTGCAGAGGTCTTGGAAGAGGAAATAGTAAGCTCAAAAGAAGGGCTAAAGGTTCTTGCCGGCGATTACCGAATAATAAACTTGTGTAAACAACAAACAAATGAACTGACTGCAAATGTAAACCGCATGCTTTACGATTTCTCAAATTCCCGGGAAATTCGTGGAGTATTTACCCTTGTAGATTTACAAGGAAATATAATTTGTTCAAATCTATATAAAAACAATCGAAATATATTTTTGCAAAGCTTTCTTTATAAAAGCTTGGTTTCCAATATGTTATCGGAGCCTGAGAGGATCTTTTTGACTCCAAGCCGTCTGAATTATTCCCATAATCAGACGGGAGATTTGCTGATAGGATGTACTGTGAAGGACGGACGTGAAGCTATTGGCTTTTTGTTCTTTGAATTGCTGGATGAAGAAATATATGAGGCTGTAAGAGGATATAATGTAGATGATTTGATTTTAACCGATCAGTTTAACAATTTGATTTTTTCCATTGGAAGACAAAGCGAGGATTCAATGGGAAAGTATCCCGTTGAAAGTTCCCAGTTTAAAAAGAATCAAGTTAATATAATTGAGTTAAATGGGAAGCAATATCTGATAATAAAGAATGTTCTCAACGGCGGAAGCCTGTATCTATATACTTTGACATCTATAAGTTTCCAGCAGGATCTTTTTCGATATGCGATTTTGTTTCTTGTAATTGTGGGAATATTAATAATAGTACTTCTAAAACCTCTAACTTTGATTGTCACGGATAAAAATTTACATGCCATAGAAGAGCTAAGAAAATCTATATTAGAGATGGGAAAAGGGAATATGGAATATTCATTGCGTCCCCATGTTTTTATGGAGTTTCAGGAATTGAACGATACTTTCCGGCAAATGGTATTGCAGCGTGAAGAGCTTCAAAAAAGAAACAATGAATTGATGGAAAGAAAAAGAGTAATGGAAATAAGACAGCTGGAAGAAAAGATTAATCCGCATTTTTTATTTAATGTTTTGGAAACTTTACGTTATGAGGTTATGATTGATCCGGCTAAAGCTTCAGAGATGATAATGGCTTTTGCAAATATAATGCGCTATAACATATACTATGGAGATACTATTGTACCTCTTAAGACAGACATAGAACATGTAAAGGATTATTTAATGTTGCAAAAGATGCGTTATAACCGTCGTTTGACCTATAGTGTCGATATACCGGAAGAACTTATAGAATGTAAAATTCCCAAATTGGTAATTCAGCCAATTGTAGAGAATGCATTAAAACATGGAATGAAAGGTGTTGAGACTATTAATGTAAAGATTACTGCATCCGTTGAAAACGAAAATTTGAAACTGAGTGTTCGGGATAATGGTTCGGGAATTGAGCCTGAAATACTGGATGAATTAATTAAGGATTTGGAAAGGGAAGATGTATCTAAAGAGCACATAGGAATGTATAATTCTCATAGAGTTGTAAGGCTTTTATACGGACCGCCGTATGGGATAAAAATAGAAAGTACCTATGGGAAAGGCACGCTGGTAGACATAATTCTTCCAATGAGCAAGGGGAATGATAATGCATAAGGTGTTAATCGTAGAAGATGAAGACATTATGCGAAAAGGATTAATGTTTATGCCCAAATGGCATGAAGTGGATTGTATTGTGGTTGGAGAAGCTGTAAATGGCCAGGATGGCTTGGAGAAAATTCAAAAATACCGTCCGGACATTGTAATTGTAGACATTAACATGCCAGTCATGGATGGGCTTGAAATGCTGGAAAAAAGTATAGGGGAATATGGATATGATGCCGTTATTGTGTCTGGCTATGGAGAATTTGAATATGCAAGAAAAGGCATTAGCTTGGGAGTTACGGAATACCTGCTAAAGCCTATTGATTATCCTAAGCTCTATGAAGCCATTCGAAAGATTCAGGCTAAGAGAAATGCGGATACCAATATAAAGAATGCAATTCGTCAGATTGACGTTGAAAAGAAAAAGTTGGGAATCTTGGAATATGAGGAAAGAAAAACGGGGAACCGTTATGTAGATTTTATGATCCGGGCAATTCATGACAATTATAATACACGGCTGGCTCTTAGCGATATTAGTGAGCAGTGCCAAATGTCTTGTACTTATCTAAATGTAAAATTTAAAAATGAGACGGGATATACATTTAACGATTATCTGAACCGGTACCGTATCCAAAAGGCGGTAGACTTGTTAAGGGAAAATCAGTATAAGGTATATGAAATTGCAGAAATGGTTGGTTTTTCCGATTATAAATATTTTATTAAGGTATTTAAAAAATATATAGGTTGTTCTCCGGCGCGTTTCATAAGCGAGAACACAGATTAGACAGAAGAAAAGGAGGTAGCTGAAATAATCAGCTGCCTCCTAATCGTTGCTATAATATACTTTCTCTTTTTCAAAGCATTTGCCGGCACTTTAATTTCCACAGTAAGCGTAGCTTATCTCTTCCCTTTCCTTGATAATGTCGTGTTACTTCAGCAGAGGAAGAAGTGATGTACCGATAGTGCCTTCGGGCATGGATACGTCGAAGTTATCGGCGATGGTAGCACCAACAACGGCGAAGGTTTCCTGCTCAGGCAGAGGGCCAAACCCGGTCATGGACGGTGAATATGCTATGAAGGGAACCTTTTCTCGGGTATGGTCGGTGCCTGTGTAGGTTGGATCGTTGCCGTGGTCAGCAGTGAGGATTAATAAATCGTCTTCTTTTAGCAGAGGCAAAAGTTCTCCTAACTTTACATCAAACTTTTCAATCTCTTCTGCGTATCCTTTCGGATTCCTGCGGTGCCCCCAAAGTGCGTCAAAGTCCACCAGATTGACAAAGCACAAGCCGTTAAAATCGCTTTTTGCAATGTCTATGGTCTGTTCCATGCCATGAACGGAAGACTGAGATTTGTGGGCAACGGTGATACCCTCACCGTCGTAAATATCTTTAATCTTGCCCACAGAAATTACGTCAAAGCCGTTATTTTTCAAGGCATTTAAGGCAGTTGGCCCAAAGGGCTTGAGTGCATAATCGTGGCGGTTGCTGGTACGGCGGAATTCGCCTCGTTTTTTGCCTACATAGGGGCGGGCGATAACACGTCCCACTTTCCATTCATCCCTCATGGTAAGTTCCCGGGCAATTTCACAGCAGCGGTACAGCTCATCAAGGCCAAAGGTTTCCTCATGGCCGCAGATTTGCAGTACCGAATCCGCCGAGGTATATACAATCATAGCACCGGTGGCGATTTGCTCTTCACCCAACTCGTCAATGATTTCGGTGCCGCTGGCGCTTTTGTTGCCGATGATGCGGTGACCTGTGCGTGCCTCAAGCTCGGCAATAAGCTCAGGGGGAAAACCGGTTTCGGTAAAGGTTTTAAAGGGTGTATCCACTCTCAGACCCATCAGTTCCCAGTGGCCGGTCATGGTGTCCTTGCCCTTGCTTATTTCCTTGAGTGCACAGTAATAACCCAGCGGGCGCTCAACTGGGGATACATTGGTGAGAGGCCGCAAGTTTGCGATACCTATTTTTTGAAGGTTTGGAATATTAAGTCCGCCCACGGTTTCGGCAATATGACCTAGAGTGTCTACGCCTATATCTCCATAGTCGGGGGAATCCTCCATAGCACCAATACCTATGGAATCGAGAACAATGGTAAAAATACGTTTATATTTTTTCATCATAGACCTTCCTTTCAAAGAAACAAAGCTGGTTAATATACAAAAATTTAGCGTAAAACTATGAAACAGTTTAATACGAACTGTCTGCCGGCTGGGATTTCATGAGTTTCACCAGGCGGCTGGTACCTAAGCGGTCGGCACCAAGCTCAATATATTTTTTGGCATCATTAAAATCGGAAATACCACCTGCAGCCTTGATTTTAACATTGGGGCCAACATGTTTTTTAAACAGCTCAATATCTTCAAAGGTAGCTCCTGCAGTGGAAAATCCGGTGCTGGTTTTAATATAGTCTGCTCCGGATTTGGTCACCAAATCGCACATAACAATCTTTTCGTCTTCGGTAAGCAGGCAGGTTTCAATGATGACCTTCAGAATGCGTTCGCCGCAGGCCTGTTTAATAGCTTTAATTTCCTCCAGGACATAATCATATTCTTTGTTTTTCAAGGCGCCTATATTTATAACCATATCGATTTCATCTGCGCCGTTTGCTATGGCGTCTTGGGTTTCAAAAACCTTTGCGTTGGTAGTCATATTGCCGTTGGGAAATCCGATAACGGTGCAGATGGCCATACGGCCGCCTACATATTCTTTTGCGCGGGCCACATAGCATGGCGGAATGCATACCGAAGCGGTTTGATACTTGATGGCATTGTCGCAAAGTGCCTGGATTTCGGGCCAGGTAGCAGTTTGCAACAGTAATGTGTGGTCTACATGGGATAATATGTTTTGTGTGTTCATAGCATTGCCTTCCTTTCTTCCATATATTATATATCGGCGCAAACAATTAATCTACTGAAAAAATATCCAAGATACCATGATACTGATTACCCTGGATATAGTTTTTCTACTTTTATATTTCCAAATCCTTTGTTTTTTATATTTCCAAATCTTTTGGTCCAAAGCCCATGGGAAGAATTTGCTCCAATGTAAACACTTCGTAATGCTCCGGGTCTTTTGCAAGTATTACCTCAAAGGTTTTGGGATCGCAAAATTCCATCATGACCTGACGGCACACTCCGCAGGGAGCACACAAATCCAGAGCTTGTGCCCCTTCCGGACCGCCGACTATTGCGATGCAAGAAAACTCCTTGACGCCTTCGCTAACTGCTTTAAAGAAAGCAGTACGTTCAGCACAGTTGCTGGGGGTGTAGCCGGCATTTTCAATGTTACAGCCGGTATACAACTTTCCGTCTTTCGATAATAGTGCTGCCCCTACCTGAAAATGCGAATAGGGGGAATAAGACTTTTTACGTGCTTGTAAAGCATGAGAGATAAGTTCTGACCGTGTCATAAAAACGCTCCTCTCTGTAAGTTTTTAAGAAATGCTGCTTCGCCGGTTTTGGGTGGGGCGAAGCAGCAAATAAACAGTTTACTTTTGTTTTACATACGGCTTACCGCTGGCAGCAGGTACGCGGGATTTACCTACAAACAGTACCAGCGTAATGATTGTTACGACGTAAGGAATCATAGAAATCAGGTTAGGACTTATTACATTGCCGGAACCCAGTAAAACCTTTAAACCGTTGCACAATCCGAACAACAGGCATGCACCCATGGCTCCGTGAGGGGTGAATTTACCGAAGATAACAGCTGCGATGGCGATAAAGCCCTGACCGACAATAACTTCCGGACGGAACTGGCTAACAGTGCACAGGGTAACATAAGCACCGCCAAGGCCTGCGAAAAAGCCGGAAGCAATTACCGCAACATAGCGGATACGGAATACGTTGATGCCTTGGGTTTCACATGCTTTGGGATGCTCACCCACGGCACGAAGACGCATACCGAATTTGGTTTTGTAGAAAATAAACCAGACGATAGCCACTGCTACAAAACCCAGATAAGTAGCAACGTAGGTGTTAAGAACATTATTCCAGAAGCTCCCAACCTCAAAAACACCGTTGAACAGCTTGGGCAGCTTTTGAACTGTGTCCAGCGGAGGAGTGTTTGAGGATTGTGCAAACAGCGCTTTACATACGAAGATAGCTACGCCGGGTGCTAAAAAGTTTATGGCTGTACCGGAGATGGTCTGGTCGGCGCCAAAGGAGACGCAGGCGATGGCGTGAATCAGTCCAAAGAGCGCGCCTACCAGTCCGCCGCATAAAAAGGCCAGCCAGGCATTGCCGGTAAAATGGGCGACTGCCGCGCCCACAAAAGCACCAATGGTCATCATGCCCTCAATACCAATGTTAATGACACCGCTGCGTTCTGAAAAAGTGGAGCCCAGTGCAGCATAAAGCAAAGGAGGTGTAGCTATCAGTGTGGCGTTAATAACCAAGCCGAGGTTTTTTATCAATTCATCCATTTATTTGTCCTCCTTTTTCTTAAGCCGTCTTGTAATTAAATAGCGGAATACATGCGATATTGCGATAAAGAGTACGATGGTACCCATAATTATATCAACGACTTCGGTGGGAGCATCAATGAGATTGAGCTTGGAGCCACCGTATTTCATAGCACCATAAAACAGTCCTGCAAAAATACATCCAATGGGATGAGAGCTTGCGATTAGCGCAACGGTGATTCCCTGAAAGCCGAAGCCCTCTTGCCCGGCAAACTGACTGATACGCATGGAGTTACCCATCAATTGTACGGCACCGCCTAGAGCGGCCAGAGCGCCCGACAGGCTCATGGCGATATACATCGTCTTGTTGGAATTGATACCCCCGTATTTGGCTGCGTGAGGATTGAGACCAACGGCCTGTACCTTATAGCCAAGAGTGGTTTTTGTTAGGATAAACCAAATAGCAACTGCCGCGATAATTGCCAGGAAAATACCGTAATTGGCTTTATCGTTCTTGAGTATATTAAGTAGCGATTGAGGCAGCAGAATTCTTGCGGATTCACGAATATCCTTGGAAGCCTCTCCGCCGCCAACCTTGTGAATAGCTGTAGTATTAACTACGTAATTTGAAAGATAAAAGGCGATCCAGTTGAACATAATGAAGGACAAAACTTCATTGATTCCGAATCGGACGCGCAGCACTGCGACAAGAAAGCTCCATACCATACCGGCGGCAACAGCTGCCAGCATACAAAGAATGACGTGCACAAAAGGAGGGGCGTCCACCAGAATGGCTACGCACAGAGCCGCCAGTGAGCCTACGACAAACTGACCTTCGGCGCCGATGTTGAAAACACCCATTTTGTAAGAAAATGCCACGCTCAATCCCGTAAATATCAGCGGGGTTGCGTAGATAACCGACCAAATGAGATACTTAGGGCGGCTGAACACACTGCTAAACAGCTTTGCATATGCTTCAAAAGGACTGAAGCCTGCTGCCCACAGGAAAATGCCGCCAACGACAAATCCAAAGAAAATAGCAATAACAGTATATAGAGCATTTTGATGAAGTAGGCCTTGTGCAGTATTTTTTAAAATGTTCTGAGAGGCCATGTTATTATTATTCTTGTGCTTCATTTTTGGTTCCTCCTGCCATCATCAGTCCTAGGACTTTCTCATCGGCCTTGTCACCGGGCACACTGCCTACGATATTACCGCTGTAAATGACTTCGATTCGGTCGGACAGGCTCATGATTTCATCCAGTTCAAAGGATACCAGCAAAACAGCTTTATTCTTATTGCGCTGTTCCACAATATAACGGTGAACAAATTCAATGGCGCCTACATCCAAACCGCGAGTCGGATTAACGGCAATAAGCAAATCCTTGTCATTGGTAACCTCACGGGCAATGATTACCTTTTGCTGGTTACCGCCGGACAGCTTGCCTACTTCTTTGGTGCCGCCATCAGCGCCACGGACATCAAATTTTTCGACGAGCTCTGCTGCGTGCTTATTTATCGCATCCTTCTTTAAAATACCGCGCTTGGAGAAGGGGGGGCGTTCATAATTTTGCAGCACCATGTTGTAAGCTATGGAATATTCAAGTACCAGCCCGTGCTTTTGCCGGTCGGCGGGAATGCTGGATACTCCGTTATCAAAGAGTGTGTGTGCATCGGCGTTGAACAAATCCTTGCCGCCTATTATAACTTTGCCGGATTCGCCTTTTCTTAAGCCTGTTAAAATCTCCACCAACTCGGTCTGACCATTGCCGTCTACGCCAGCCAAGCCGACGATTTCACCACGGCGCACTTTTAGGTTTAAGCCCTTAAGCACTTCCACACCGCGGTAATCCTTGGCGCGGAGATTCTGTATGTCGATAATGACTTCACCGGGTTCAATAGGCTTCTTGTCCACTACAAATTGAACATCGCGGCCCACCATCATTGAAGCCAAATCATTTTCGCTGACTGCTTCCACATCGACGGTGTTGATATATTTGCCCTGCCTGATGATGGTACACCTGTCGGCTGATGCCTTGATTTCCTTCAATTTATGGGTGATTAGTATCACGGTTTTGCCGTCGGCTGTGAGGTTGTGTATGATGTTGATCAGTTCTTCGATTTCCTGCGGAGTCAGTGAAGCCGTAGGCTCATCGAGAATAAGGATGTTGGCGCCCCGGTACAGAACTTTAAGGATTTCAACACGCTGCTGCATTCCTACCGAAATGTCTTCGATTTTGGCGTCGGGATCCACATGCATGCCATAGCGTTCGGATAGTTCCAGCACCTGCCGGCGCGCTTTCTTGATGTCCACAGTCATGTTTTTGGTGGGCTCCATGCCAAGGATAATGTTTTCGGTAACGGTAAAGGGTTCCACCAGCATGAAGTGCTGGTGAACCATGCCGATGCCAAGTTCAATGGCATGGCGCGGATTCTCGATATTCACAGGAGAACCGAATATGGAAATGCTACCGGATGTCGGTTTATAAAGCCCGTACAATATGTTCATCAGCGTACTTTTTCCGGCGCCGTTTTCGCCAAGAATAGCGTGAACTTCGCCTTTGTAAACGGTTAGGTTGATGTGGTCGTTTGCCACGAAGTTACCGAACTTCTTGACGATGTCAGTCATTTGAACGGCAACTACGCTCGAATCAATATGGCTTGTTTTTTCCAAATCCGTTTTTCCCTCCTTATATGTTTATCTTACGGGAATTGCGTAGTGTATCTGCTTGTAATTAAATGATAATGATATCTTTAAAGCCTTTGGCTTTAAGCAGCTCGGCGTAATATTCCATCTGATCGCGTGTCGGGATTTGCAAAGTCTCTTTAAATTGCGGGCGGACCCCCATAGGACGATAGGATATAAGCTTATATCGAATGGGCCGAATGGGTAAGTAGGGACGAAGCATGTCACCAATTTGAACGATGGTTTTCTCTGTATCGAAAAGGCCTGGTGAAACTACTGTACGAACCTCAAACAGCTTAGCCTTTGATGCGAGAAACCGTGCGTTTTTCAAGACAACCTGGTTGCTCCATCCCGTCACCCGCTTGTGCTCTTCACAGTCAAATGCTTTTATGTCAAGCATCACGCCGTCGGTAACGGCCAGCAAATCAGGATAGTGTTCAAAATCTAGGGTTCCATTGGAGTCAATTAGGGTGGACAGGCCATGAGCCTGTGCCAAGGTAAACAGCTCTGTTAAAAACTCCGGATACAGAGTGCACTCCCCGCCGGAAACGGTGATACCGCGGATAAATGGGATTTGCTTTTCTACCGCTTGCCAAACCTGTTTAGGTGTCATATCAAGGGTTTTGGGGCTGCTGTCGTAGGGACATAGCTTGATGCAGCTATCACAATGGACGCATTTGGCACGGTCGTAACGAACTTGCTGGTTTTCTAAGCGTAATGCCCCTGTGGGGCATGAGTTTACACATGCCCCACAGTGCACACATTTACCTCTTGTTTCAGGGTTGTGGCAATATAAACAGTCCATATTGCAGCCCTGCAGAAAGATAGCGGTACGGTTACCGGGCCCGTCAACGGTGCTAAAGGGTATGATTTTGTTGACTGTGGCCATCATAATTAGCGCACCTTTCTATCTAAAATCTTCCCATTTAAAACGGCACCCATTCCCAAAGCGGTGGTGTCCTGCAACACGTTCTGACCGCTTTTTAGCTTTTCGATTTCGGACCGTTTTACCAAATAGCCCGTAATACGGATAACATCGCTGTTCTTCTCATAGAAGGACAGATAGCGTAATTCCTTGCGGAAGGAGCCTTTGACGATGTCCAGCACGTATTCGGGGTTTTGGTGAACGGTGACATCAATAGGGAAAATGTCGCCTGTTCCAGACGGAAAATATTTATGGAAATGATTGATTACCATGAGGTGATCAATCATTTCGTCGGGTTCCTCTCCAATTGGGATACGAGTACCCGGTGAAATATTTTGGTCTTCTGAAATTCCTACTTGTGCATGAAGTAGAAAATGACCGCCGGTTATTTCGCAGTAGGGATTATGGTGTTTCTCATTGAATTCATATATCTGGCGAATGATGGATTCGCCAAGCTCGGTGGCGTACTCATCGTGGCCGAAACGGCCGGAACGGCCCTCTTTTTCCAACAGGATATTTACACATTCCGCCAGGCCTACCAAACCGAACATGGCGGTGAACCGATCACGGCGGATAAAGCCTTCCTTAGCCAGGAAGTTATTTTCGAAGAAGCCGCTTTCTTCCACTTCAAAACGGATGCGGGAATCCATGTAACGTGCCATGATGTCCATAACATAGGGCAATTGGTTGGTTTTGAAATCCTCAATCCCACTGGCGCGTTTGGCAATGTTGCCGAGAATCAGGCGGCAAAGGGTGTATGATCCGCCCCCCAGCGGCAATCCGTTATAACAGCTGGCAATGACGTAATTCTCACCAAGTTCCTGTTTAAACATACGGTGGTTGGCAAAGCTGGGCTTGGCCGAACGCAAAGCCGTTTTTACAGCCTGAATGGCGAAGTCGTCGTCGGTCACACCTTCTTCGTACTTTAAGGTCAGATTGGGCACGGCCTGCGTAAGCTCCGCCTCCACCTCCAGCAACAAGCGGCCGGTCCGTGTAGGCTGAGGGCCGATATTTGCATGGGAGAAGGAGTCTAAAATAGTGCGGTCCACGTGCACCAAAAAGCCTCGCAGTAGTTTTTTGGCTGTAGCATCGTCCACATCTTGCATAAAAGGTTCTAAAAGCATGTCCAACTGCCCCAGATAGACGGGGAAGTTGGTCACGCTTGGAACATGCTTGTAGAAAATCAACAGAGAATTAAGTGCTTCATATAAGTCGGTCGGGGGCGTGAGCTGCAGAAACCGGCTGCCTTCTTTCATGAATTTGGCGTAGTCGGGGATGATGTACCGTGGGCGAAGCGGAGCGTGTCCCTCGTTCAGGTCGCAGATGCACTTTATATCTTCCGGGACGTTCATCAGCTCGTCCAACCCCTCCGGCAAATCCAATACTTCCAGCAGAGAATCAGCAGTATTGGCCAGCGAAGCAACTTTTTGCTCGTGAGTGAGTGTCGGACTTTTAATGATATCCAGTATTTTTTCGCGTGTTTCATTCACGCGTTGCATAGAAATGTCTCTCAATTGATCGCCACCCTTCCTTGGATAATTAAGGTTATTTTATTGAAACCGTTAAAATTAGTCGTCTAATTCGTAGATGTTACCGTATTTAGCTTCAAACTCAGCCTTTGTCTTCGGAACGGTAATTTTACCGTCGATGATGTCCTTTTTAGCTTGGTTCACATAATCGATAACGTCCTGAGGTAGGTTGGTAGTTGTAGGAGCGATGTCTACACCTGCGGACTTTAAGTCATAGGTGATGATACCGGACTTAACATTGCCTTCCTTTACGGCTTTGGCAATTTCAAAGCATGCAGTATCAACGCGTTTCATAGCAGAGGTCAGAATGTTTTGGGGAGCGAGCGGAGACTGGTCGCTGTCCACGCCGATTGCCCATTTGCCTGCATCTTTACAGCCTTCGATTACGCCTAAGCCTGTTCCGCCTGCTGCATGGAAGATTACGTCCGCGCCATTAGTGATCATTGTGGTAGCAGCGGATTTACCGGTTTCGGTGCTGCCGAAGGAGTTTGCATTGAACTGCAGGATAGTAGCATTGGGGTTGGCATCTTTTACGCCGGCAAGATAGCCGTAACCGAATTCGTTCATGGTCTGGCTGACCATACCGACAACAAAGCCTACTTTATTTGTCTTGGTCATTTTACCTGCAACAAGACCAACCAGATAGGAAGCCTGGCTCTGTTCGAACATCAGGCAGGTAACGTTGGGTAAATCAATTGAAGCATCGTCAATGATGGCAAACTTCTGATTAGGGTTGGCTTCAGCTGCTTTTTTGGTGGCATCAGCCAGCATGTATCCTACGCAGATGATGAGGTCATAGTCTTCATCAATGAAAGCCTCAATGTTGGGAGCATAGTCGGCATCGGTTGCAGATTCGGCATAGCGGACTTCTACTCCAAGCTCTTTTTGAGCGCGCTGCAGACCTTCCCAAGCAGACTGGTTGAATGAGCCGTCGTTTACACCGCCAATGTCGGTAACCATACCGATCTTAATCTTCTTGCCACCGGTATTGTTGTTGCTGTTGTTATTGCTGCTATTGTTGTTGTTGTTGCCGGAATTCTTTCCGCCACATGCGGCCAAGGAAAAGATCATCATAACAGATAATAGCAATGCTATAAATTTTTTCATGTTCCTATCTCCTTTTCAATATATTTGTTTAACTTATTTTTCTCATTTTCAGCATATTTAATTTAACTTATAACTAAATTATTTTTTAGATAATTCCAAGTGCAACTTCAATCATATTTTTGAAGCCGAGCTGTCGCTCCTGAGCCGATAGTTCTGTACCTTTGTAGATGTGGTCGGAGATGGACAGGATACACAAAGCATTTTTTCCTGCCTTGGCTGCGTTCATGTATAACGCTGACGCTTCCATTTCTATGCACAACACACCCATGCTTTTCCAAGCATCGTTAGCCTCTTTATTGGCGTTGTAAAACACATCGGTGGAAAGAACATTGCCGACTGAGACTTTGATTCCTTTTTTCTGTGCTTCCTCAATGGCCTTTTGCATGAGCGTGTAGCTGGCAATGGGAGCATACGTGCCCGGCAGCCGGTATTGGTTGGCATAATTGGAATCGGTGCAGGCTCCCATAGCTATGACAAGATCTTTTAAATCCAGGTCATCGCTTAAGGCACCGGCCGAGCCTATGCGGATGATATTGTCCACATCGTAGAAATTAAAAAGCTCGTATGAATAAATGCCGATAGATGGGATACCCATCCCGTGACCCATAACAGATACCGGCTTTCCTTGATAGGTGCCGGTAAATCCTAGCATATTGCGCACAGTATTAAAACAGGTGACATTTTCCAGATAGGTTTCGGCAATAAATTTTGCACGCAGCGGATCACCGGGCATCAACACCGTTTTTGCAATTTGGCCTTCCACTGCTGCGTTATGTGCAGTGGGCACTTTACTCATGTTTTTACCTCCTT
>NZ_DAORXT010000033.1:0-29412 GCF_035371925.1 Acetivibrio sp.
AAATCTAAGAATGAGTGAGAAAATGAAAGAAAAGCGAAGATTTATTAAGGAGGTATAATTATGCGTAAGTTTTTAAAGTTTATGGCACTAACAACAAGCATCATGCTTTGTATTGTTTGCCTAAACATGTCACAAGTCTTTGCTGCCACAAGACCAGATGGCTGGACAGAAGAAACCCACGGCAAAAAAGCCATGCCCAATTATTCGCTGGTGTTTCCGGAGGACAAAGTAAACCGTATTGATATCATCATTAGTCGGGAAAATTATCAGCGTATGGAAAATGACGTGTTCAAGGCGTTTATGATGAGCAATGAGGACCCTATTTATGTGCCTGCAACAGTAAAGTTCAACAACCTCACTTGGTGGAACGTGGGAATCAGGTACAAGGGACAGAGCACATTGACCGGCGCTATGATGGGCATGAGCCACAAGTATCCTTTTCGTCTGAACTTTGACAAGTTCGAAGACGATTATCCCGAAATAGATAATCAAAGGTTCTATGGTTTCGACGAGCTTATATTCAACAACAGCTGGTATGACCCTTCATTCTTGAGAGACAAACTCTGCAGTGACATTTTCCGCGAGGCAGGTATTCCCACTCCCCGCTGCGCTTTCTACAGAGTATATGTTGATACGGGAAACGGGCCTGTTTACTGGGGATTATATACAGTATTTGAGGACCCCTCCGACAAAATGCTTGAATATCAATTCAAAAATCCCAATGGAAATCTCTACAAAGGTCAGCAAGCACCAGGAGCTGATTTAACAACCTTTGACAAACGGGGCTATGAAAAGAAAACCAATGAAAAAGCTGACGACTGGAGCGACATTCAAGCTCTTGTTAACGCCCTGAATGCTCCCAGGACCGATGCTGCCAAATGGAGATCTGACTTGGAGGAGGTTTTCAATACCGATTCTTTCTTAAAATGGCTGGCAATAAATACTACTATCGTAAACTTTGATACTTACGGATGGGTTACAAAAAACCATTACCTCTATCAGGACTTGGCCGATAACGGCCGTATAGTGTTTATCCCATGGGATTACAATCTCTCCCTCTCCTCTACCAATCCATGGGGCATAAAACCGCCCAGCCTTTCTTTAAATGAAATCGGCAGCAACTGGCCATTAATTCGCTATTTAATGGATGACCCCGTTTATAAAAATATCTACCATAATGAAATGCAAAAAGCACTGGATACCTGCTTCAATGAAACCGCTTTAATTGAAAAAGCCCGCAGGCTTCATGAACTAATCCGCCCATACACTGTTGGAAGCGAGGGAGAGATAAGAGGCTACAGCTACCTCACTAATGGCGAAGCCCAATTTAACCAAGCCCTAAACGACCTTATAAACCATATCAGCACAAGGCATAAAGAAACCAGGGCCTATCTGTCTACTGTTAATATTACGCCCTTGCCTTCTCCTACAACGTCATCTGCCCCAACCCCTACACCAAATACCGGCGAAAAAGGCGATATTAACTGCGACGGCAAAATAAACTCAACGGACTTTTCCGCACTTAAAAGGCATATTCTCAGAATAAATATCCTTTCCGGGCAGCAACTTGCCAATGCTGATGTAAACGGCGACGGCTTGGTAAACTCAACTGACGCTTCAATATTAAAGAAATATATTGTTAAGACCATTCCATCCCTATAATAGTATTTATGCCTTCATCACCTCAATAGGTGAACAACAAAAATCCTACGGAGCGGTAATTCTGTCCGTAGGATTTTTTCTAAAACATAATATAAGCATCTATATAAATTTAGATAGGCAGCTTACTAATTATCTTTAGCAAATACCTTTTTAAAATCATCAGGTCTGTGGAGTTTGTATTACCGTCTCTGTTTAAATCTCCCGCAGCTAAGTTTGTACCTGGAGCCACATTACCCAATATAGCTCTCTTTAATATTGCATAATCCGTGGAAGTCACATTCCCGTCGCCATTTAAATCTCCATATGTAATTGCCGGTTCAGTCGGCGTCGGCTCAGGCGAAGGCTCAGGGGTATTGCCGCCGGAAGGAGGTTCTTCACCCCACAACAGTACGCCATTGTCATATACAGGTATATAAGGAGTCAATCCTGCAAAGGATACGGCATCATAATCCGGATCTTTTCTGAGGTTCTGATATGACCAGTCATTTTCATTGGAACCAGTAATACCGTCTTTGTATTTGATTGATACATGGGCATCTTTTTCACACATCTCCCATTCCGCAGGCATAATCTGAGTTCCTGTGAAATCGACTGTGAAGTAATAAATATTATCCTTGTAATGCTTCAATCCTTCCAGTTTTGCACCTTCGCTTTGTCCAAGGGTTATCTGAACATCATTCACAGTTCCTCCGGATTCAAATACCTCTGTTAAATCCATGAAGTAACGAACAGATAATTTATCTTTCATTGTAGGAGGCCATGCCGAACGGTTGTTAACCTGAAGCAAGAGATTTAAAGTTCCATAACCTTCGTAAATTATCCAGCCGCGGCAGAAGTATTCTACAAGGTCATCTTCCGGTGCTCTGAAATCTTCAGGCTGAGGCCAGTTTTCAAGCGGATCTCCTCCGTACATATCATACATTTTTGCCAAAGACCCTACGAAACCTGCGTTGTAGTCGGTAGCCACTTCATTTAAAGTATAGTCGGCAATATCATCCACCCAGCTGTCATCGGAAGTCGGTCCTCCAACCAATGCACCATAGAGAATATGGCGATGGAAGCCGGGCACATCAAGCATACTAACCCATGAACCGTGGGCTGTTCTGTGATGAGGATGTTTTGGAGCGTTTTCGCCAAATCCCACCACATAGCTTCCCTTTCGAGGATTGTCTCCCAAAATATAGTTTATTTGCTTTTCTGCAAAAGTACGATAAGTCTCTTTCTTTGACGGAGTTCCCACTGTTGGGTCATCAGACCACACAAAGGCTAAAAACGCCGCTGTGGATGCATAACGCAAAGACCCCCACGGTGAAAGCCATGCCAAGCCTCCCGGAGTATAAGTAATTCCTCCGCCTGGTTGCCAGAAATCAAGGTTCTTTTCAACCATGGCCGCATATCCCTCGTCATGAGTAAGTTGGGCTATTTTAAGTGCCGCTCCGTAGCTTACATCATCCCAGCAATGAGTATGCCCTCCGCCCAATGAAGTGACAGGCAGGAAGGATTTTGCCTTTTCAAGGTAAGTGGAATCACCGGTTTTTATGTAGAGCCATACAGCACCCCAGGCCATATCATCCAAATAACCTCCCGACGGATATAATACGTCAAGAGGATTTTTGCCCCTGTATTTATCGCCAAACTCAAAAATCTGCTTTGCATGGGTCAAACAGGTTTGGGCGTATTCCGGGTCTGTCGGCTCAAATATGATTGATGCGATAGCCAGACAAGCCGCAGTCTGTCCTGCCACATCCGAACCCGGAGTCGACGGATTTAATACAAAGGATTTTCTGTCGGTAACATAGTCCAAAAGCTCGTGGGGAACCCACACCGAGTGGTCGGAATCGTTGTAGCCGCACATATAATACAATACATTCGGCTCCGGATGAGCTTTAATGAAAAAGTCCGTAGCCCACTTTATTTCGTCAAGAATGTCATCCAATTGGCCTGACTTTTCAAAGGCCTGACGATATTCGTACACAGCCCATCCCAATTGGCCTGCCGCATAGGACATGGGATGGGTAAATTTGATTCCGTCACCGGCATCAGCCCATCCTCCAGTAAGGTCTAAGCCCACATCCTGACCGTCGGTCATTGCAGCATCAGCCCTGTAAGGCAGGATGTAATCATCGGGCAAATCTCCAAGACGGTTGGCTTTGTAAAAAAGGATCGCTTTCTGTAAAGCTTCTCCATAATTATAGTACGAGCCGCCCGAGCGTGGTGAAGATGCCGCCTGTACTTTTGATTCAAGGGCAGATGACGGTAAAAGTACGGCAGCCAAAAAGATTAGCAGAACTGACAGGACAAATTTGCCTTGAAATTTGACCCATCTCTTTTTCTTCATAAATAAAACCCCCCATAAAAATTTTACTTTTATTATTTTTATTGCAAATCAAAGTACGTAAAGGTATGGAATCTTTATTCTAAAATGTGTGCAGTCAAAAAGCAATGTATATGGATAAAGGAAAGTATATAGAAATGCAACTACTATTTATTTTATATAATTAAATTATATCATACAAAGACTTATAGCTTCAATTAAAACGGGAATATTTATCAGTAAGATTCCATATATTGCTTTAACCTTTAAAGAATTTCCGCAAGGATATCCGGAAAAATTTCAAGGCTTCTTTTTAGGATTCCATGCATATATGCAATCAAAATTCCGTAATTGGTAATAGGTACATTCTGCTCTACGGCATATTTATAACGATATTTCATTCCTCTTTCATTCAGCATACAGCCTCCGCAATGCACCACCAATTTGTAGCGGGACAAATCCTCAGGAAATTCCGTGCCCGATGTAAACTCAAAGTTTAGTTGCTTTTTGGTATAATTGTTTATCCATCTGGGAAGCTTCACCGTACCTATATCATCGCACTGTCTGTGATGAGTGCATCCTTCGGAGATAAGAACAGTGTCACCGTCATTTAAAGAATCGAGCGCCTTTGCTCCTCTTACTGCAATTTCCAGATTGCCCTTGTACCGTGCAAAAAGAATGGAAAACGATGTGAGATAAATATCTTGCGGTGTATCCGCCGCCACCATTTCAAAAGCCTGACTGTCGGTAATGACGAGTTTCGGCTTTTTGCCGAGGCTTTCAATCGTATTCTTAAGCTCGTTTTCTTTTACCACAATCGCAACGGCATCAGATTCCAAAATGTCACGAATGGTCTGCTGCTGGGGCAGTATGAGCCGTCCCTTGGGAGCAGCTTTATCAATAGGTACAACCAGTATGACAAAATCCGATGGAGCAATCAAATCCCCCACTATCTTGTGGGTGATATCATCAGTAACTGCAAGAGATGCGATTTTTTCCTTCAATCTATTGATATTGTAGCCCGTTTTGGCACTGACATAAATTTCGTTGTTGTTCTCCGCCTCTTCATGTTCTTTCAAATCCGCCTTGTTGTAAACAACAACATACTTTATCTCCTTCTTTTCAAAAAGTTCAATCAATTTCTCATCATCTTCGGATTTACCGTAGGCAGCATCAATTACCAGTACGGCAATATCGGTTTTATTAAGCACCTGGCGGCTCTTTTTTACACGCAGTTCTCCCAATGCCCCTTCGTCATCAATTCCGGGGGTGTCAATTATTACAACCGGCCCTAAGGGTAAAAGCTCCATTGCTTTATAAACAGGGTCAGTGGTTGTCCCTTTTACATCTGAAACAACAGCCAGGTCCTGACCGGTGACAGCATTCACAATACTCGATTTACCTGCATTTCTTTTTCCGAAGAATCCTATATGAATACGGTTTGCAGAGGGTGTTTCATTCAATCCCATGTCGATTAACCTCCTTTTAGCTCTTTTCTTTCTATATTATCAGTTTAAAACCCATCGTGTAAACATTAATATCTACGAATTTATGCTGTTTTTACTTAAGTTAGTTTTGTCAGCACTTCATATTTATGTTCAATTCTTCTGTGGGCACTGAATTTTATTTTACAACATATAATGTATTATGTTTAGTAAGAAAATTATGTAAAAATGGAGGTATGTCCAATGCAGTTTTGTTACGGGGATAAGAATCATATAAGAATCCTGGAGGAAGCTGGATTTTGGAAAAGGCAAGAGGCCGAGCACACCGTGGTAATCAGGAAAATTATACCCGACTTGGAGGAAAGATTTGTAGAAAAGCTGGACGAATATCAAAAGATTCTTGGCTCAACAGAGGCCATAATTTTGCAATATATAGAAAGACTGAACCGTTCCGGCTGCATAATAACCCCAGAATTGGCGCAAAGGATTGCCAATATTATTGAAATTACTCTTTGTCAAAGCCAAACCTTTGTAAACTTTTTAAACGCCATGGCAAAAGAAAGTGCGGTAGTTGCAAACAATTTCACAGCCTCTGTTGTAATAAATCATATTATAAGAGAATCCGAGTATTACATGGGTATCGCGAAAGCCTACCTTGACCGCATTGCATTAAGATAAATCAAGGTTCTTTGCCGTAAACAAGTTTATTTGAAATATATAAAGTCACCCTGTTCCAATCCGTATAATCCGATGCAGACGAATTAAAAGAATAATCGTTTGACTGGGTATAATTTGACCAGTCATCTTTTGAAAACCTAGCCTGTACTTCAACACTCGCACCCGGATCTAACTTTCCCGCTCCGCTTCCAAACCCAACTTCAAGATAAGTGTCTGCTCCTTCTTTTGGTGAAGAGATGTTATGGAAGTTTCCCGTAACGTTGGAGTTTCCGGCACTGCTCCAATCGCACCAGAAGTTTTGAGATGTACCCCCTTCTTTTGTATAATAATATCTAATCTTGACATCGGACAAGTTTATAGCCTGTGTGCCGTTGTTGGTTATTTTAAACCTTGGATTTATACTGTTTGATGTAGCTGATGCATTTCCATTTGCATATTGCAACGTTACCGTTCCTTTGCCGCTCTGTTCCTTATCTTTTGCATTGTTCTGCCCGGCAGGAGTTTTTAAATCGGTTGCAGGGTTTTGCGTGTATTTTACCTGAGGTTCCGATTCGGTTTTTACCGGGGAAGCATCTTTGGACGTACTTTTTGATGATGAACCCGGTTCCTTTCCAAATACCAGCACACCGGCATCATATACCGGAATATATTCGGACTTTACCGCCGAGCCTGCCGAAAGCCCCTGATAGGAGTAGTCGTTTTCGGAATTGAACACTGTGCCTTCAGGCGCGGAAATTCTAAACTGCACTTCCTTTTTGTATGCCGACTGTCCCCCGGGATATATTTTTGTCCCCGATAAATCCACTTCCACATAGTAAATATTGTCTTTGTAATGCTTTACATCGGACAGCTTTGCTCCCTGGTTATAGCTCGAACTTACTTTCAAGTCGCTTGCAGTTTTTCCGGCACTCACAATCTCTTCAAGGTTTATGAAATATCTAAAGGATAAATTCTCACAAACCCTTGCAGGCCAACCCGATTTGTTGTTTACCGCTGCTTTTATTTCAATGAAATTGTTTCCCGATGCATTGACCCCTGCTTCAACAAATATTTCATCTTCCGTAACTTCTTCTATACCGCTAAAATTCGGATCAGGGCTTCCGCCATAAAGCTTATACATTTTTGCAAGCAGACCTACAAAGCCTGCATTGTAATCACAAGCCACTTCATTGCAAGTATAATTGCTGATATCATCAGTATAATTGTCGGTGTTGTCAGGTCCCCCTACAAGGGCACCGTAAAGAACATGCCTATGCTCGGGAGGCTCCATCTGACTGTCTGCCCATGAACCGTGAGCAGTTCTGTGGTGAGGCCTTTTGGGCGGATTTTCGCCAAAACCCACGACAAAACTTCTGCCGGTGCTTCCTAAAGCATAATTTGCCTGGCTTTTCGCAAACTCCAGATAAGATTTTGCCTTGCCTTTATCCGCATTTTCCCAATCGGAATAAACACACGCCAAAAATGCCGTTGTGGTTGCATATCTCAAAGATCCCCACTGGTCAAGCCACGCAAGTCCTTTCGGAGTATATGTAATTCTTTCGCCGTTATATCCGGTTGTCCACCAATCAAGATGTCTTTCTATCGATTCCTTATATATTCCGTTGTCATTTTTAATTCTTGCCAAAAGAAGATAAGTTCCATAGACCACATCATCCCAGCACTGAGCCCACTTATACTTCGGAGTGCTTGTCTGTGGCTCGTATCCCCATTTACTGGAGTAACTTTCAGCCTTGTTCAAATAAGAAGAATCATCGGTAGCCAGATAAAGCCATACAGCCGCCCAGGAAAGCTCATCATAAAATCCGCTCCATGAATCATAAAAGCCTTTGGCTGCAGTATAGCCTTCATCGCTTTTTGTGGTATCCGCAAATTCAAACAGTTCTTTTGCATGCCTTAAACATTCTTTCGAATATTCACTATCCACTTTCTTAAATATTATCGATGCCACCGCCAAAGCTGCCGATGTCTCCGCTACAACTGTGGAACCCGGAGATGATTTGTCAACCCTGAACGAAGGTCTTTCCATGGGCAGTGCTTCGGCAGGTCCCCACCATGCGTGGTCAGCATGCCCGTCGCCTACTTGGTAGTAGTATACATCCTTTTGGGGATGACACTTAATAAGATAATCACAAGCCCATTTTATGTTATTTAATATATGGTTATACTGTCCGCTTTGCTTAAACGCATCTTCATATTCATATACCGCCCAGCCCAGCATAGCCGCCGAATAAGACATGGGCAAATTAAACTTTACATGGTCTCCCGCATCATACCACCCGCCGGTAAGATCAATTCCTGCATCTTTTCCGTCATAAAGTCCCGAATCTCCGCGCCAATTCAGACGAAGAGCCGAGGAATCAAGCTTTCCAGATCTTTGGCATTCATAGAAGAAAATTGCTTTTTGCAACGCTTCACCGTAATTAAAGTCACCTGTAGCCGGAGGCTGCTTCGGGATGTCTTCTTCCGGCAAATACCCGCTATTTCTATTTTTATTTTTCTCTTCTACATCATCGGAGGTCTTCAAACCGGAGCTCGCCGGAGTACCTGAAGTTTTCCGGTCCCATGGTTTTGCAAACAACATAACAGTACTGAACACTATAATAATTGCAATTACCAAAAGGATTTTCTTTCTCTTTAAATTGCCAATCAGCCTCATAAAATCCTCCTGCCAAAATTAATAGTAATAATATATCAAATTTAATCCGGCAAATCTATATTTATCCATACTCATTAGTTTATTATATCATATAAGTTCAGTCAAATCCGAGAAAATGAAATTTCGGGAATGTGCTAATAAAAAAACAGAGTAGACAGTTTAGTCCACTCTGCTTTTCAATGTGTAGTATTTCCTAAAATCTAGTATTTCCCGAAATCGCTGTCGGACAACAGTATTTTTTGCTTCAAGTCGCCCATATCTCTCTCCGGTGTTTCCTTATTATCAATATTCTTTACACTTGCTTCATTGCCATAGGCCTTTACTTGCTTCTTTCCCGTATAGTCCTCCAGCATCTTCATAATTTCAGGACTGAGTTCTTTATACTTGCCGTATGTCATCCTTCCCATATTTTTTAATTTAAACTTGGAAACGGACTGCCTTAAGAATTCTGCCTGGCTGGACAGCTCTTCACTTGCAGCTGCGCTCTCTTCCGATGTTGCCGAGTTGGTCTGAACAACCTGGGATACCTGGGCAACTCCCTGATTTATCTGGGTGATGGCTGCTGCTTGTTCGTTGGAGGCAACAGCTATATCATTGACCAGCGAAGCAGCCTTTGCTACGTCCTCCACTATCTTGTTGAGTGCTTCGGCAGTTTCCCGGGCTATTTTTGTACCATTTTCGGTTCGCTTGATTGTTCCCTCTATAAGCTCCGTAGTTTCTTTTGCCGCATTGGCTGACCTTGCTGCCAAGTTTCTCACTTCTTCCGCCACAACCGCAAATCCTTTACCGTGCATTCCGGCTCTTGCCGCCTCAACTGCAGCGTTCAGTGCAAGAATGTTGGTCTGGAAGGCTATGTCATCTATTACTTTGATAATCTTTGAGATATTGGAAGAAGAATTATTGATTTCCTCCATGGCATTGAGCATTTCAGCCATTTGCTTATTTCCCTGCTCAGCATTGCTTTTGGCAACCTCAGCCAGTTCATTGGCCTGGTTTGCATTTTTCGCACTAATCTGTGTCTGGGTTGCTACTTGCTCTAAGGAAGCAGTCAGCTCTTCTATTGAACTTGCCTGCTCGGTAGCTCCCTGGGAAAGCTGCATGCTCGAATCCGACACCTGTTTTGCACCTGCGGCCACTTGTACAGAAACTTCATTGATATTTGAAAGAACCTCGTTATTTGTTTCAACCATTTCTTTAAGCTTTTTACCCAAAAGGTCTTTGTCGGATTTGACTTTTACATCAACGGTCATGTCTCCGGCTGCAATTTTTTCTACAATATAAGCCTGTTCACGGATATTCTCTATCATCTTTCTAAAGGACTCTGCCAGTTTTCCTATTTCATCCTTGGTTTGAGCCCTAACTTCCACATCCACGTCTCCTATGGCAAGTCTGTCTGCAGCTTCAACCATTTGGCTGATTGGCTTGCTGATAATCCTGGATATAAACACTCCCAAGACAACAGCTATTATTATACCTGCAAATATCACAACCAGCATTAATGTTGATGCAGTGGATGCAATTTGCTTGTTCTCATCCACTTTTTCTTCTGCTGCTGTAGTGTTAAATTCCATTAAAGTTTCAAGGGCGTCTCTCAGCGTGTCACCGGCATTAGCCATATCTCCAAGAAGTATAGTTTTTGCCTCATCCAGCCGTCCCGATCTAACTAATTCAATTTCCTTGGTAATCGCAGATTTATACTTTTCCCATTTAGGCTTTAAATCTTCAAAAAGCTGTCGGTCAGTTTCATCTGTAATTCCGGCATCATACAAGCTTAGATATTTTTCTACATTTGCTATATGGTCTTCTATTTTTTCTATAGATTCGCTTTGCTTTGCCGAATCATCAAAAAGCAGCATTCTCGCACCGTTAAACCTCATCCTCTGAAATTGCAGGGCTGCTTCAGCAGCATAGCTAATACCCAGTGTGTTATTCTCATACAATTCCACGTCCTCTTTGCTCATATTATTAATGTTTGAAAGACCAACACCGCCGACAACCCCCGAAATCGCTGCAACTATCAAAAAACCGATAATTAGTTTTGCAGATATTTTTAAATTATAAAACCACCGCATTATACCATCCTCCTTGATTTATATTTCATTCCTTTAGCATTACATCTCTTCAATCCTTAAGAAGCTTCTCGCAGTCCAGTATCAACCTAACCTCGTTTCCGACTTTGCCTATGCCCTTCACAAACTTGTTTTCGCTTTGGTTAAAATCCGGCGGGACAGAAATCTCCTCGTTCGGAATGGACATTACCTCGCACACGCTGTCCACAATCAGTCCAACGTGAATATTTTCAGCGTCAATTACGATTATGCAAGTTCTGTCGTCATACTGTCTTAATTCTTTACCGAATCTGAGCCTTACATCCATTACAGGGATTATCTTTCCCCTGAGATTTATTATCCCGCGAACATACTTTGGCAAATCAGGCACTTCGGTAATGGATTGAATTCCGATAATCTCGGTAACATACCTAATTTCAATCCCGTAATACTCCTTTTCAACAATGAAGGTAAGATATTTATCCTTATGGGTTTCCTCTTGCTGTAGCTCCAATTCATGGGCCAGTATTTCAGTCATTCCCGCTCACCTCCTTGTATGGTTTATACAGCTATAATTATCAGTGGCTCTCACCACTGTTCGACCCAATAAGCAAAAGGTAATTTTACCGGCTAATAATTGCAATATTGTAAAAAACAGCCTGTAAATGAGCCATAAAAAGTCAATCGGGCAATCTCAAATCAAAAGACCCCCAAAAGGAATCAATATATTATTTATTTGTCAACGCGGATAAGTAACTTTACTAAGATGTTCTTTCAGATAAAATCAAGATAGGACTACTTCAACATATGAAAAGATTAACATGCTTTTATTCATTCTGAAAAATTCAATTCTTTCAAGAGCCTTTTTAGCTCCAATAAATAGAAATGATTTTATTGAAAGTCTATCAAAGTATAGTATTGGCACGTTATCGCTCCCTTTCAATGCTATAAACATTCTCCATCGCTAGCTGGCTCTTTGTTACGCAAACATTTCTATATACATATTATGTTTATTTTATATTTATTCTACATAAATGACAAAATTCCTTTTTATTCTTAAAATTTTCATATTCACTCAAGTCATAATTGTTTGCAAAAAAAAGACAACTGGATATAAACTATTTTATCCTATTTATGAAATAAAGAATCTAAACATTCATAATAATTTGTAAAGCAGAGTGGACAGTGAAGTCCACTCCACCTTATGTATGCCTAATATTTTCCGAATTCACTGTCAGACAACATTATTTTTTGCCTCAAATCGCCCATATCCTTTTCCGGTATTTCCTTATTATCAACATACCTTATATCTTCTTGCCTTTTGGTACACTTCGCTTGCTTATTTTCCGTATAGTCCTCCAGCATCTTCATGATTTCAGGATTGACTTCCCTATATTTACTGTATGTCATCCTTCCCATATTTTTCAATTTAAACTTCGAAATAGACTGTTTCAAGAATTCAGCCTGGCTGGACAACTCTTCACTTGCAGCTGCACTCTCTTCCGATGTTGCCGAGTTGGTCTGGACAACTTGGGATACCTGGGCAATTCCCTGATTTACCTGGGTGATGGCCGCTGCTTGTTCGTTGGAGGCAACAGCTATATCATTAACCAATGAAGCAGCCTTTGCTACACCCTCCACTATCTTATTGAGTGCTTCGGCAGTTTCCCGGGCTATCTTTGTACCGTTTTCGGTTCGCTTGATTGTTCCCTCAATAAGCTCCGTAGTTTCTTTTGCCGCATTGGCTGACCTTGCTGCTAAGTTTCTCACTTCCTCCGCCACAACCGCAAATCCTTTACCGTGCTGTCCGGCTCTCGCTGCCTCAACTGCAGCATTCAGTGCAAGAATGTTGGTCTGGAATGCTATTTCATCTATTACTTTGATAATCCTTGAGATATTTGAAGAAGAATTATTGATTTCCTCCATGGCATTGAGCATTTCAGCCATTTGTTTATTTCCCTGCTCAGCATTGTTCTTGGCAATCTCAGCCAGTTCATTGGCCTGATTTGCATTCTGGGCACTTGCTTTTGTCTGGGTCGATATTTGCTCTAACGAAGCGGTCAGCTCTTCTATTGAACTTGCCTGCTCGGTAGCTCCCTGGGAAAGCTGCATACTCGAATCCGATACCTGTTTTGCCCCTGCTGCCACCTGTGATGCAACTTCATTGATATTTGAAAGAACCTCGTTATTTGTTTCTACCAATTCTTTAAGCTTTTTACCCAAAAGGTCTTTGTCGGATTTGACCTTCACATCAACAGTCATATCTCCGGAAGCAATTTTTTCTACAATATAAGCCTGTTCACGGATATTCTCTATCATCCTTCTAAAAGACTCTGCCAGTTTACCGATTTCATCCTTATTCTCAGCTTTGACTTCCACATCCACGTCCCCAAGGGCAAGTCTGTCTGCAGCTTCAACCATTTGGCTGATTGGCTTGCTGATAATCCTGGATATAAATACTCCCAGTGCGACAGCTGCCAAAACACCTATGAATACCACAACTATCATTATAGTTGAGGCACTTGCCGCAATTTGCTTGTTTTCATCCACTTTTTGATCTGCTGCAGCAGAGTTGTATTGCATCAAAGCTTCAAGGGCGTCTCTTAGCGTATCTCCGGCATCAGCCATGTCTTCAACAAGCAACGCTTTTGCCTCATCAAATTGTAATGCATTAACAAGTTGAACTTCTTTGTTTATCAAAGATTTATACTTTTCCCATTTCGGTTTTAAATCCTCAAACAGCTGACGATCGGCTTCATCTGTAATTCCGGCATCATACATGCTTAAGAATTTTTCCACATTTACAATATGTTCTTCAATTTTTTCTATAGTTTCATTTCGCTTCGCCGAATCATCAAATAACAGCAATCTTGCTCCGTTAAACCTCATTCTCTGAAACTGCAAACCGGCTTCAGCGGCATAACTAATACCCAGTGTGTTATTCTCGTACAGTTCCTCATCCGCTTTGCTCATATTATTGATGTTTACAAGAGCAACACTGCCAACAACCCCGGCAACCACTGCAAGCGTTAGAAAGCCGATAATCAGTTTTGCCGATATTCTCATATTATAATACCATCGCATTATGTAATCCTCCTTGAATTTATATTTCATTCCTTTAGTACTTTACTTTTTCAATCCTTGAGAAGTTTCTCACATTCCAATATTAACCTAACCTCATTTCCGGTTTTACCTATGCCCTTGACGAACTTGTTTTCATTCTGGTTAAAATCGGGCGGGACAACAATCTCCTCGCTCGGAATGGACATTACCTCACATACACTGTCCACAATCAGTCCAACGAGGATGTTTTCAGCATCAATAACAACTATGCAGGTTCTATCGTCGTACTCTCTGGATTCTTTGCCAAATCTGAGCCTTACGTCCATTACAGGGATTATCTTTCCTCTGAGATTTATTATCCCACGAATATATACCGGCAAATCCGGCACTTCGGTAATGGATTGAATTCCAATAATCTCTGTAACATACTTGATTTCAATTCCGTAATACTCCTTTTCAACTACAAAGGTAAGATACTTATCCTTATGGGTTTCCTCCTGCTGCATTTCCAATTCATTTACAAGTGTTTGAGTCATTCCCGCTCACCTCCTTATACAGTTTATACCGCTATTATTATCAGTGGATTTCGCCACTGTTCGACCCAATTAAAGCAAGATCTAAAACTATGTAATTACATAATTGTCAAAAAATACTAAAAACAGCGCATAAAAGGTTAACTGGGTTATTTAAAACCAAATTTCCCATATAAATTTTAATGGCGCAAATATCCCACAAAAGAAATAAATAATTATTGATTTGTTGCTGTGGATAAATGAACCTTTTTGACTTTGCGAAGATTAGCTTTCAAATAAATCAAGATAGGTTTTGTATAATAAATGGAAATAATGACATGCTTTTTAGTAATGCAATCCTGTTAACAGGAAGTTCAATTTCAACAACCGGAAATACTTTTATTGAAAGTATATCGAAATATCGTGTTGACACGTTATCGCTCCTTTCAATGCTATAAATGAACTGCAAATATTGCCGGGTATTTTTTACATAAACGCATTATATCGATTCACAGTTAATATTTATTCTACATAAATCGTAAACATCCTTCTTATTTTTTTAATTCTAATAAAATTTTCATATGATTCTCATATAATTCTTATACAAGCAAACATTGACGATTATTAATTACTTTTATAATATACTAAAATATACTAAAAAAGCAGAGTAAACAGTAAAGTCCACTCTGCTTTATACATCCTTAATACTATGTATATTTTAATATTTTTCAAAATCATTATCTGATAAAAGAACCTTTTGGTTTAAATTGTCAATATTCTTTTCTCCTCTCCCCTTATTATCAATATACCTTACGCTCTCTTCGCTGCCGTATGCCTTGTGTTTATTCCTTTCCGTATAGTCCTCCAGCATCTTTATAATTTCAGGACTTAGTTCCTTATACTTACTGTATGTCATCCTGCCCACTTTTTTCAGTTTGAACTTGGCCACAGACTCTTTCAACAATTCAGCTTGGCTGGACAATTCTTCACTTGCAGCTGCACTCTCCTGCGATGTAGCTGAGTTATTCTGCACAACTTGTGATACTTGCGCAATTCCCTGATTTATCTGAGCGATTGCCGCTGCTTGTTCATTGGAGGCAACAGCTATATCATTAACCAGTGAAGCAGCCTTTGATATGCCCTCCACTATCTTATTGAGCGCATCGGCAGTTTCCCGGGCTATCTTTGTACCGTTTTCGGTTCGCTTGATTGTTCCCTCGATAAGTTCCGTAGTTTCTTTTGCCGCATTAGCTGACCTTGCTGCTAAGTTTCTCACTTCTTCCGCCACAACCGCAAATCCTTTACCGTGCTGCCCAGCTCTTGCCGCCTCAACTGCAGCATTCAATGCAAGAATGTTGGTCTGGAAGGCTATTTCGTCTATTACTTTGATAATCTTTGATATATTTGAAGAAGAATTATTGATTTCTTCCATGGCCTCGAGCATTTCAGCCATCTGCTTATTTCCCTGCTCTGCATTGTTTTTGGCAATCTCAGCAATCTCATTAGCCTGATTTGCATTCTGAGCACTGGTTTTAGTCTGCATTGATACTTGCTCTAAGGAAGCTGTCAGCTCTTCTATTGAGCTTGCCTGTTCGGTAGCTCCCTGCGAAAGCTGCATACTTGAATCGGATACCTGTCTTGCCCCTGCTGCCACCTGTACCGCAACTTCATTGATATTTGAAAGAACATCGTTATTTGCTTCAACCAATTCTTTAAGTTTTTTACCTATCAGGTCTTTGTCAGATTTAACTTTCACATCAACAGTCATATCTCCGGAAGCGATTTTTTCTAAAATATAAGCCTGCTCACGTATGTTTTCTACCGTCCCTTTAAAAGATTCTGCCAGTTTACCGATTTCATCCTTGGTTTCAACCCTAACTTCCGCATCCACGTCTCCAACGGCAAGCCTGTCAGCAGCTTCAACCATTTTGGCGATGGGTCTACTGATAATCTTGGATATAAACAATCCCAGGATAATAGCAATTAATACGCCCGCAAATACCACAATTGCCATTACTATTGATGCATTTAATGCAATTTGTTTATTTTCATCCACTTTTGCTTTTGCTGCAGTGGTATTGGATTCCACAAAATCTTCAAAATAATCTCTCAGCGTGTCTCCAATATCGTCAATATCTGAAAGGAGCAACTCTCTTGCCTCTTCAGTCTGTCCCGCTTTAACCAGCTCAACTTCTTTGTCAACCAAAGTTTTATACTTTTCCCACAACGCCTTCAATTCTTCAAACTGCCTGCGGTCCTCATCACTTGTAATTACACTTTCATATAAACTCAAATACTTCTCAGTATTTTCAATGTGTTCATCAATTTTGTCTACAGCCTTGCTTACTTGATTCGCATCATACACTAGAATCTTTGCACTGTTATACCTCATTCGCTGAAACCGCAAGGAAGCACCGGCAGCATAATTGATACCCATTGTGTTATCCTCATACAGTGCAACATCCGCTTTGCTCATATTATTAATGTTTATAAGAGCAATAACTCCAACTACTCCTGCGACCACTGCAAGTAATAAAAAACCGACAATTAATTTTGCTGATATTTTCAAATTATAATACCAACGCATTATAGAATCCTCCTTGATTTTATATTTCATTCCTCTAGCATCGCGCTTCTTCAATCCTAAAAAAATTTCAACTCTGTAATTCTCCCTTTCACCTCCTTGACCGGTATATCCATCTATTATTACCAGTGACTTTTGCCACCGTTCGACCTTAGTTAACATAAAATGAATTTTATTGAATAGTAATTACATTACCGCAGGCTTGGGTTGGAAATAAAAAATCAAGGGCCAATAGCTTCAACTGCAGAGCTGATGCTGCTGGATTTTACGTATAATTTTTTTGTATAAATGTCCCGAAAAATTAAATTAATATTAATTTGATGAGAATAAACTCATGACTTTACCATGTTTTATATAAGAATAAGAGATGTAAGAAAAACTTGGAGATGATTATACCGCATTACCACTCCTTCTAAGATCGCAAACAATTTACAGTTACTGCTAGATGTTGCCGTATTATGTAAACTTATTATGTAAAATTTGTGACTAATATTTATTCTCCATAAACCCCAAATATCCTTCTTATTTTTTTAAAATCCTCATAAAATTTTCATATTAATATCATATACTTCACATATAAACAGATATTGCTAATTATACCCAAAAACCCTCCACTAATATCAAAAAGGGCGCCCTAAACATCCCCTCTTAATACTTCTCGGAATGTTTCAGAACGCCTCAAAAACTAAATCTAGCAGCAAAGCATAAGTTTACTTAAAAAGCATAAATAATTTTAATACAGTTTTCACGGGATGTCAATATAACTATGAAGATAATATAACCGCATAATCAAAAGGTTTGGCGGAAATTATATTATTGTAGCAAATTCTTACAAGGAGTGATGTGTATGAGTTTGATTTCCTGGAATCCATTTAGGGAAATGGATAACGTAGGCAGAGATATGGAGAGCTTTTTCGAGCGTTCACCTTTTGGTTTTTTCAGCAAGACAACATCCCCTAGAGTCGATGTTTTCGAAACTGAAAAAAATGTTGTTGTAAAGGCTGAAATTCCGGGTGTCTCAAAAGAAGATTTGAATGTATATGTTGATGAAAATTATGTAAAGCTGTCAGGACAGACCAAAAGAGATTCTGAATACAAGGATGAAAATGTATACCGTAGCGAAAGGTATTACGGAAGTTTTTCAAGGACAATTCCCCTCCCTGTTGAGGTTAAATCGGAACAGGCAAAGGCAGAATATAAAGACGGTATTCTGTCGATTACAGTTCCTAAAGTTGAATCAACACAACTAAAAGGCAAAAAGATCGATATACAGTAAATCAAGCCATACATTAAAAACCGCAATATATTTGCAAAGGGTCAATCACTTCCGACTGACCCTTTGTTTATATTCCATGCTTTACTTAGTCCATAAACAATTTTATATCATCCTCAACAGTGCCAATACCTGCAATACCGAATTTCTCCACCAAAACCTTTGCCACATTCGGCGAAAGAAATCCCGGAAGTGTAGGTCCAAGATGGATATTCTTCACACCCAGATACAAGAGAGCCAAAAGAACTATTACGGCTTTCTGCTCATACCACGCTATATTAAAGGCAATCGGAAGTTTGTTGATATCATCCAATCCAAATACCTCTTTTAGTTTTAGCGCGATAACTGCCAAAGAGTATGAATCGTTGCACTGTCCGGCATCGAATACCCTCGGAATGCCCCCGATATCTCCTAATCCCAACTTGTTATAACGGTATTTTGCGCAGCCTGCTGTCAAAATTACAGTGTCTTTGGGAAGGTTCAGGGCAAAATCGGTATAATAACTTCTCGATTTCATGCGTCCGTCACATCCTGCCATGACAAAGAACTTTTTAATAGCTCCGGATTTTACTGCCTCAACCACCTTGTCGGCAAGCGCCATCACTTGATTGTGGGCAAATCCTCCGACAATGCTTCCTGTTTCAATTTCATCAGGAGCTGGCAAAGTCTTGGCAAGCTTAATAATCTCCGAAAAGTCTTTTTTACCGTTTGCATCGACTTCAATATGCCTGCATCCCGGGAAACCTGCCGAACCCGTTGTAAATATTCTGCTCCTGACTTCTTCGCTTTTAGGCGGCACAATGCAGTTTGTGGTAAACAGAATAGGTCCGCGGAAGGACTCAAACTCTTCTACCTGCTTCCACCATGCGTTTCCGTAGTTGCCCACGAAATTGTCATACTTCTTGAAAGCGGGATAATAGTGGGCCGGCAGCATTTCGCTATGGGTATATACATCAACACCTGTTCCTTTTGTCTGTTCCAAAAGCTGTTCAAGGTCGGTAAGATCATGTCCTGAGATAAGTATGGCCGGGTTCTTTCTAACCCCGATATTAACCTCGGTGATTTCCGGATTGCCAAACCTTGATGTATTTGCCTCATCCAAAAGTGCCATAACCTTTACACCGTATTCACCGGTTTTCATCGTCAGAGCAAAAAGGTCGTCTGCCGAAAGAGAATCGTTTAAAGTTGCCGCCAAAGCCTCATAGATAAAGGCATAGATCCCCTTGTCTTCTTTCCCAATATTTTTTGCATGCTCGGCATATGCCGCCATACCTTTGATACCATAAGTAATCATTTCTCTCAGTGAGCGGATATCTTCGTTTTGTGTGGACAATATTCCTATAGAATCCGCTTTTTTAAGCATTGATTCCCTTGTATCAGCCGCAAAAACTGCTGCATCGTGAAGATTTTCTGTCTGAACGGATTTTTTCATTTCATCTCTGATATCAATCATTTTTCTTATCTGTTTTTCAATAGAAGTACCGTCAAAATTCGCATTGGTAATAGTCATAAAGAGGCTGTTTAGCACTTCATAGTTTGTGTAGCCAAGCTTTTCAACATCAACCTTTCCCTTGACAACGACATCTGAAATACCCTTAACAGTATAGACTAAAAGATCCTGAAGCTTTGCAACCTCCTCATTTTTGCCGCACACTCCGCGTACCGTGCAACCCTTTCCCCCTGCAGTTTCCTGACATTGATAGCAAAACATGCTCATTGCTTTTCCTCCTTTTGCCTTTTATAATTAAGGTTTATATAACCATTTATTCAAGAATCTCACCGTTGGTTGAAATTATCACTACCTGCCACGGTATAAATTTCCCGCTATTTACAAGGGCTCTTCTTAGCGCATTTTCAATACCTCCGCAGCACGGAACCTCCATACGCACAACTGTTACACTTTTGATGTTGTTGTTTTTTATAATTGCTGTGAGCTTTTCGGCATAATCGCCTTCATCCAGCTTCGGACAACCAATCAAAGTTATTTTGTTCTTCATAAATCTGTAGTGGAAATCTCCATAAGCATATGCAGTACAGTCCGCTGCAATCAAAAGATTTGCATCTTCAAAATATGGCGCATTGACCGGTACAAGCTTGATCTGGACAGGCCACTGGGCAAGCTGGCTGACATTTTCATTGACATCGGTTTGGACAGTTTTACGTTCATTTTCCCTATTGAGAGTTTTCATCTGGCTTCCGGGACATCCGCAAGGCAGACTTTCTTTCTGCTTTTTCTCCATATTCTCCTGTACAGCAGCTTCATTATACTCTGCCGCTTCACGCTCCTCAAAGGTGATGGCTCCTGTAGGGCAAACCGGCAGGCAGTCTCCCAAGCCGTCACAATAATCGTCCCGCAAAAGCTTTGCCTTTCCGTCCACCATTCCTATGGCTCCCTCATGGCAAGCATTTACACACAATTCGCATCCAATACATTTATTCTCATCTATTTTGATTATTTTACGAATCATTTTATTAACCTCCTGTTTTTATACATTTAAAATTTAGTTCATTGACTTTACGTTTTAAGTTTACTATACTGAAATTGATAAGTCTGTTGTAAATCCAACGAAAAGAGGTTTTTATGAAAAAATATTTGGAAGTTTTAAAAAAAGTAAATTTGTTTAAAGGAATTGATGAATCGGATTTGCTTTCGCTTTTGACTTGTTTGTCAAATAGGCTTTCCCACTATGAAAAAAACGAGACTGTCTTTATGAGCGGAGAGACTATTGATTCTTTCGGCATAGTTTTGTCGGGAGAGGTTCAGATTGTTCAAGAGGATTATTACGGCAACAGAAGCATCCTCGCTCAAATAGGTGTAGGCCACCTGTTTGCGGAGTCCTTTGCCTTCGCCCAAATAAAAGAACTTCCGGTTAGTGTGATTACAACCACCGAAAGCGACCTTCTTTTTATCGATTACCGAAAGCTTGCTCACCCCTGCGCCACTGCCTGCGGTTTTCACAGCCAGCTGATTCAAAACATGCTGCATATTACTGCAATGAAAAATATAGCCCTAACGCAGAAAATTGAGTTTATGTCAAAGCGTACCACTCGGGAAAAGCTTTTAGCCTATCTTTCCGCCGAAGCGAAGAAGGCCAAAAGCAACTTTTTTTCCATTCCGTTCAACCGTCAGGAACTTGCAGATTACCTGTCCGTTGACCGGAGTGCAATGTCGGCGGAGCTTAGCAAGCTTAGAAATGAAGGTGTTTTAAAATATAAGAAAAACCAGTTTGAATTATTATAGAAACTACTTGTCATTTTCTTCTTTAATCAGGTTCTCGATATGCTGTTTTGCTTTTGGAGATAGTTGAGCAGCCAGATAATTGCGGTCTATTCTATGCACCTTGCTATATTCCTGCCGTATTCTTTCATTGGCTGCTTCGAGTTCTGCCTTAAGCTCTCTTGCGGACAAAAGTGCACATCCGTCTCCCCTTACAATTATCTGCTGCAAGCCATCGGATGTGGCAACCGTTATATTATAGTTTTTCTTGTTCTCATAGGCAAATTTCTCAATATACTGATCCGCTGTTTGGGCCTCTCTTGTATATACCATATGGATATTATAATAATCTATTATTTCTTCTTGATGCCCCTCGACACGGTAAGCATCAAATACCACAATGACATGGCATCTTCTAATCCACTGATAATTGCTAAGCAAGTCAAGCAATTTCATTCTTGCGCTGTCCAAATTCTCATCTGCCAGCGCCTTTAGTTCAGGCCATGCATAGATAATATTATAGCCATCCACAAGAAGATACTCTTCTTTCTTCTCCTCCTGTCTTTTAGTATAAGTAACAGGTCTGTCATGTCTTTCTGCTGCTCTTTGCTTTTTCCAGACTGACTTTCTTCCCTGGTTTGCATAAAAAGTCTTATTCATAATTTGGTCAATTTCTTCCAAGCTTATCGCCTTTTCTTGTGAACGCAATATCCGATGCCTATTTAAATCTTCTTCATCGTCTTTTTTCTGAAAGTAACTTTCCAGATGCATATAATTCTTTACTTCATCCCAACTTACCAAAAAGCCGACACCGTTGGCACAAAATACGGAACCCGTGGGATTTTCCACATCCCTTTCCGAATCATATCCTATACGTTCTATGACCTCATCTGCATTATGACAGGGTTCATATCCCTTCAAGCTGCAAAACAGCCTGCCTAAACCTTTGGTATAGGCCACGACCTCTTTTTGATAATTCCTCATGGTGACAACAGGGGCGCTCCCCACCAAAATTGCCGTCTCGCCATTTATTTGGGATATCTCGCATGTGCCGTGCATTTTCTCAATATCCGTCATGGCTCTTCCCACCATTTTTTCCGGCACTTCCAGTTGAAAGTCGTAATAAGGCTCAAGCAATACGGATTCCGCCTCTTTCAAGCCCTGGCGCACTGCGCGATAGGTAGCCTCCCTGAAGTCACCGCCCTGTGTATGTTTGTTGTGGGCTCTTCCGGATACCAAAGTAATTTTCATGTCTGTAATCGCCGAACCCGTCAAAACCCCTTTGTGAACTTTTTCCTCAAGGTGGGTTAAAACCAACCGCTGCCAGCTTTTAGCCAAAACATCTTCATTGCAGTCCGTTCCAAACTTAAGGCCGCTGCCCCTTTCGCCAGGCTCCAGAAGCAAGTGAACCTCCGCATAATGTCTCAATGGCTCAAAATGCCCAACCCCTTCAACAGTATTGGCAATTGTCTCTTTATATACAATCCTACCGGCATCAAAACCTACCTCTACCCCAAAGCGGCTTCGTATTAGGCTTTGCAGAATCTCAATCTGTACCTCTCCCATTACCTGAACCCGAATTTCCTGCAGCTGCTCATCCCAGACAATGTGAAGCTCCGGCTCCTCATCCTCAATCTGCCTAAGCTTTGGCAGCATAACTCTCGGGTCATACCCTTCCGGAAGTATGATTTGATACTGCAGCACAGGCTCTAGGACCGGTGCACTTGAGGCTTTCTCAATCCCCAGCCCCTCTCCCGGCCTGGATTGGGTAAGGCCGGTTACCGCAAACACAGTTCCTGCATCCACTTCACTTACTGCCTCAAATTTTTCTCCGGAATAGATGCGGATTTGATTCACTTTCTCTTCCCACACACCATTTGTCAAAACATCTTTTACTTTGAGTTTTCCACCGGTCAGCTTCATATGGGTAAGGCGGTTGCCCTGCTCATCCCTTGTTATTTTAAAAATCTTGGCACCAAATTCATCGGGATAGCGAGGGATTATGGTATATTTCATAAGGCCATCGATAAATTCCTCGATTCCTTCCAGTTTCAAAGCTGAGCCGAAAAAACACGGAAATACCTTTCGTTCTTTTACGGCAGCACTAATCTTAGATGTTTCAACATACCCTTTTTCAAGATACGTTTCCATCATTAATTCATCACACATGGCAAGCTGGTCAAAAAAATCGTCTTTCGTGTCCGTTCCAAAATCTATACATCTATCATCCAACTGCTTTTTTATTTCATTAATTATCTTGTCCTTGTTTGTGCCGCTTTGGTCCATTTTGTTGACGAATAAAAACACGGGCATCTTATAGATTTCAAGAAGATGCCACAGGGTTTTGGTATGTCCCTGCACTCCGTCCGCACCGCTAACCACCAAAATGGCATAGTCTAACACTTGAAGGGTTCTTTCCATTTCAGCCGAAAAATCCACATGACCCGGAGTATCCAATAAAGTAATCCGGGTGTCCCCCACTTCAAAAACGGCTTGTTTGGAAAAAATAGTGATGCCCCTGGCCCTTTCGAGTTCATAGGTATCCAAGTAGGCATCTTTGTTGTCCACTCTTCCCAATTTTCTTATTTTTCCGCTTACATAAAGCAAGCCCTCCGATAATGTTGTCTTTCCTGCATCAACGTGGGCCATTAGACCTATACATAATCTTTTCATTGTTGCGCCTCTCTTTTGGCATATACATGGGCCATCAGCCTATACGTAATCTTTTCATTGCTATGCCCCTCTTTTGGCATATACATGGGCTATCAGCCTATACGTAATCTTTTTATTGCTATGCCCTTTTCGTCTTAACATACATGCGGCAATATTCTAATTACTGTTTTTTTATGCTCTTTTCCCATTTTCAGCTGCTTTTCATCGGTTTGCATCAAGGCCAACCGTGACAGTGCAAGCTTATTATACTACAGCAAAGCCGTCTTTGTAAATGTAATGGCATACCGTCTCATGGGCCCGGCCGCATAACCGGATAATTGATATCATCTTACGAATATGTTAAAATTTTATTAGTATAAGAAGTTACGCATCTCTACATAACACCAAACCAAGGTCTTTATTAAAAAATATATTCCAGAAATATACTCCGGTACTGCTTCGCATCAATTTTAAAAAGGGCGTAGTTTCTTTTCATGTACACTAAAAACAAAGGTTTTCACTAATTAATATTAATGAAGATATTTTTATTTTTTATTAATATCATAATTTTTATTTGAGGGGTGTATTATTCATGGGGAAAATTTTTGGCAGGGCACTGTGCCTTCTGACAACACTTGCAATGGCATTCTCCGTCCTTTTGGCAATGCCTGTTTCAACTTACGCTGCTTATTCCCTTCCTGTAAATGTTGAAGCAGAAGATTGCACTTTAGGAAACGGTGCCGTCGTTACCACCAATGTCTACGGAACCCAATATCCCGGATATTCCGGTGACGGATTTGTATGGGTGGCCAACTCAGGAACAATAACATTGGAAGTTACCGTTCCCGAAAATGCTATGTATGAGCTTTCAACAAGGTGCTGGATGTATCTTGGCGCTCCGGATGAGACCAGAATGCAGGTCGTCAGCATCAACGGCAAATCATACAGCAACTATTTTATTCCAAATAAAGGCGAATGGATTGATTACAGTTTCGGATACTTCTATCTTGAAGCCGGTAAAGCAACTATTGAAATTGGTTCCTCCGGAAGCTGGGGTTTTATACTGTACGACAAAATATACTTTGACTATGCCGATATGCCCGACCACATAATTGATCCTACTCCGTGCGACCCGAATGCAACTTCTGAGGCAAAAGCTCTTATGAAATACCTTACCGGTGTATACGGAAAATATGTTATTTCCGGTCAACAGGAAATTTACGGAAGTGGAAATGACGGCAATTATGAACTTGAATTCGATTATATTTATAATAATACAGGCAAATACCCTGCAATCAGAGGCTTTGATTTCATGAACTACAATCCTCTGTACGGATGGGAAGACGGTACGACAGAACGTGTAATCGACTGGGTAAAAAATCGCGGAGGTATTGCGACAGCATGCTGGCATATAAACATTCCCAAGGATTTTACAAGTTATACCCCCGGTGAGCCGGTAGATTGGACAAACTGTACATACAAGCCGGTAAGCAGCTTTAAAACTGCCAACTGCCTTGACAAGACAACTAAAGAACATGCTTATCTTATGATGGCAATTGAAGACCTTGCAGAACAGCTTCTAATTCTTCAGGAGAACAATATTCCCGTACTTTTCCGTCCTTTCCATGAAGCTGAAGGCTACAACAACACTGACGGCTCCGGTGCTTGGTTCTGGTGGGGTTCCGGCGGTGCAAAAGTTTTCAAGGAACTCTGGAAACTTCTTTACACAACTCTTACTGAAAAATATGGTCTTCATAATTTAATATGGGAAGTAAACCTTTATACCTATGCAAACTCCTATGAATGGTATCCCGGAGATGAGTATGTGGATATAATCGGATATGACAAGTATGAAGGATCACCCAACACTTGGGGAACAAGTGCCGCAACGTCATTATTCCTGACACTTGTAGATTACACCAATGATACAAAGATGGTTGCATTGACTGAAAATGACGTTATTCCCGATATTCAAAACATAGTCAATGAGGGAGCCTGGTGGCTGTATTTCTGCCCATGGTACGGTGAATTCCTTATGAGTTCCAGATACAACGATCCAAAGCTTCTAAACACTATATACAACAGTGAATATGTAATTACTTTGGATGAACTTCCAAAAAACCTTTATGAATTCGACGATCCAACGCCGGATATTAAGTATGGTGATTTGAATAATGACGGAAAGGTAAACTCAACCGATTATTCGATATTGAAGAGATATGTCGTAAAATTCATTAAAGAACTGGATGTTCCCGATAAGGTAGCAGACTTAAACGGCGACGGTTCAGTCAATTCAACCGATTTGACAATATTAAAGAGATATTTGACGAAATCCATTGATGAATTTCCCGTTGCCAAAAAGTAATTGATATTAAGCTAATAAATATTTAACTGCAACATAAAAAAGTACCCTCCAACAACTCTTAGTAAAATTAGCGGAGGGTACTTTTTTGTTTTCACACTATATCCCGTTATTTTAATTCTTTTCTTTCAGCAAATCGCGTATCTCGGCAAGCAAAAGCTCTTCCTTGGAAGGCTCCGGTTCCTTCGGCTTTTCTTCCTCTTTTTTTCTAAATATAAACAGCAGTTTCATCATAAAGAAAATTGACAAGGCTATAATTAAAAAATCTATTACCGACTGCAAAAACTGTCCGTATTTTAGGGAAAGCTCTGCAATATCTCCCGATGCCGGCCTTATAACAAGCTTTAATGATGTTAAGTCTATACGCCCTAAAATAATTCCCAGTAAAGGCATAACGATATCGTCCACCAAAGATGATACAATTTTGCCAAAAGCCCCTCCGATTATGACACCAATAGCCAAATCAACCACATTGCCCTTTAAGGCAAATTTTTTAAATTCGTTATACATTACACCTAGCCCCTTTTCATTCTTTATTTGTCCAATCTTTTTTCTTTGTAAAATTCATTATACCCACCAAAAATGGCTTTCAAACTCACTAATATTAGGGCCAAGATGCAAAACTGATTCTATAAGGTTTCTCTGGGTAAATGCTTGTCAAATTTCTTTAAGAAGTCTGTTTCCAATTCATCACATTATTCTTGCCCCGTACTGTAATGATACCGTTTATAATGAGATAAAATGCAACAATTATCGAGCCTATCATGTCCACATACCATACAAAAGGTCTGTCAGGGGCTACTGCGACAAATGCCAGAGAGGTGGTTACACAGGCATCGACAGCTGCCTTTGCGAAATAGAGCCTGCTTTGAACTGCAAGTATCGTATTTGGCTTTTCACGATTGAGTTTTCCGTATCTAAGCCAAAACCATGTATTTGTTATTGCCCCAAGCACCGCAATAACAAGACCCGGAATGACATTTCCCTTTTCGGTGCCGGCCGAAAACAATGCAATGAACAACATAGCTGCGCCGGACAAACACATAGCAAATCCCACACTCAGATTTGCAGTATGCTCCAATTTATCCTTGTATGCTGCATCCATCTCGTCCCTTCTATTTACAATACGGAACACTATCCATGAGACAATAATTGCTCCCAATTCTGCCGTACGCCGTACAAAGTCCGCAAGCTGCGTAGATGAGCGGCCAAAAAAAAGTGCCGCACCCATAACTATGGGCCCCGGTGAGCTCAGCAGTACAGAGGCCAAAAGTGTACGTTCTCCCGATTTTGATTTCATAAATCATCCTCCCCACAAATGAACCAAGGATATCAAAATTGCTGCCGCAGCTAAAGGACATGTTATTGTATCCATACCGTTCTTCGTATAAAGCTCCACAACCGCACAAACCGCTGAAGTTGCTGCCGCAATTGGAATACAGGCATACCACTTCACTGCACCATGCGCAATTAAGACAACCGCGACCGAAATAAAGGATACCACAAACATGGCAAAAGTACCTTCTAAGCTCTTGCATCCTTCAACCAGTCTTCCCCTGACAAAATGACGTCCGAAGCGTTTGCCCACCAGTGCCGCTGCCGCATCTCCCAATCCCCATGCCAAAACCGATGCAAGGATTAAATATTTTTCTCCAAGCCAGCCCCAGCAAAGGCAAATCAGTATGGCAAACATGCCAAACGCCACCACAAGGCTTTTTTTAATTTCGCCTTTTTTTCGCTCTATAAGCAGTTTTGAATAGCCCGGTATGCGTTCAGCGAATGCAAGAATCGGAAAAACCATCAATATGAATGCAATTGTCCCAATTGCCGATACCCACCACGTTTTAAAACCGTATACCCAACCGAATATCGAACCTAAAAGTATCATGTGCAAAATCTTACGGAAGAGTTCATCCGGCACCGTGACAAGCCGGCGCAATACAAGCGCGCTTGAGGCACAGACAAAAAAATAACAAAACAGTATTCCGTAGCCTTTTATAAATTCCAAATGCATTTTCCCACCTCCAGGAATGAAGAATTGGCACTTTTCCTTCTCCAATCCAATTCTTCAATCTACCGGCTTGCTATATAGCTTTCATGCAATATGCTTCATATTGATACATCGTCATAAATAGAGTTTTAATGTACTTTTATCAATTATTTTGTTATTTTCCTTATCGGATGCCTTATAACGGTCTTATATTTCGCCGGTTCAACCTTGCGAGGATCGGACAGGTATATTTCATGGTGCAGTCGTTCCTTTGAAAAGTCCTTTTCATATCCTTCTTTTATCAAATATTCATCCATTCTGGCAACCGTTTCGGGTTCGTCATCAAAAGGTCCTATATGCATCACTTGGACGCAAAGCCCTTCTTTTACGGTTAGAAACTCCGCTAAAGAACAGTCTATTTTTTTCTTGCGAGCGGCCTCTTCTTTTGCCCAATCAAAATCTTCTTTAGTCACAAAATCCGGCAAGCGAATCACGGAAATCCAATTAAATTGGTCCTTTTGGCTGTAGTCTACTCCCTCAATACCCTCCTGCCACCATAATCCTTCCAAAGGCGGTACAACATATTCAAAGAAACCGTCTATATTATGTCCGCTTTTATTACTCATCCTAATCGTGTATGCAATCGCATAAAGAATATTGATGGCCTGTTTATACGCACCCCCCTCTTCATTCGGATCGCCTTTTCCCCGTACCGCTATAAAATTCATCTCAGGAACATCAATTATTTCAGGTTCGGTTTTTGGCATATAAAGCTTTTTGAACTCTTTTTTAAAATCAAAGGCCATTGTTTGTTCCTCCTTGAAGTCAAGTTAACAAATTCATTCTATCATTTATTCATTTCCTCCAAAAGTTAAAAGAGCAAAATTATTTTAATTTAATATTGCTTGAATATTCAAAGCTCTCTTGTCATTTACTGCATATTTCTCTATTTTACT
>NZ_DAORXT010000034.1:0-28086 GCF_035371925.1 Acetivibrio sp.
TTGAGTCACTTCTTTTTTATCATGTTTGGGCAATTAATTTTACAACTTACCGTTTAGCTGTGGTATAGTATGTTGCATCAATCATTACATTCCCAATTTCAGGTCTCTCCAATTCCAATTTTTCTGATTCAGCTGCACTAACATTCTCCGGTAGCATACCAACTAATGGAAAAATCATTACAAAAATCAAAATGAATGAAATAATTCTTTTCACTTTTTAGCCCCCCTAATCATTTTCACATTTTTATTTGTATAATTTTGCTACCTTCAATCAAAACGAGTATATCAAATTTTTTTATTTTCTACAACGCTTTCGCAAACTTAGCTGCGATTAGACTTCAAGAAAATTATCAAAAAATGCAAAGCTAATTGCACCTGACAAAAGCGCAAAAAGAAAGAGCAAGAGGGTTAAATTCCCACCTTGCCCTTATTGCTTATACCTAAATACTTCATCAATATTTACTACCTGTTTTACCTACATAGCAATCTATCAATACATCTTCAAAAATTTCTAAACAACTTCGTCTATTTCTGTCCCAAATCCTTAGTACCGTTTATCTCATTCACTCTTGCCTGAGCTGCTGCAAGCCTTGCAATCGGCACACGGAACGGTGAGCATGATACATAATTAAGTCCTGTCCTGTGGCAGAATTCAATAGATGACGGGTCTCCACCATGTTCACCGCATATACCCAGCTTAATATCCGGCCTTGTCTGCTTTCCAAGCTTTGCAGCCATTTCAACAAGCTTGCCCACGCCTGTCTGATCCAATTTTGCGAAAGGATCAAATTCGTATATCTTCTTGTTGTAGTATTCTTCCAAGAACTTGCCTGCATCGTCACGGCTGAATCCAAAGGTCATCTGAGTCAAGTCGTTGGTACCGAAGGAGAAGAATTCCGCCTCTTTCGCAATTTCGTCCGCAGTTATAGCTGCCCTTGGAATTTCTATCATTGTTCCTACTTTATATTCTAACTTGACACCGGATTTTTCAATCAGTTCGTTGGCAGTCTTAACGACTACTTCCTTAACATATTTGAGCTCTTTGACATCGCCCACCAACGGAATCATTATTTCCGGCACAACGTTCAAATTCTTCTTGCTCACGTTAATTGCAGCTTCAATAACCGCCCTTGTCTGCATTTCCGCAATTTCAGGATATGAGACCGCAAGACGGCATCCTCTGTGTCCCATCATAGGATTGAACTCATGAAGCTCGGCCACTATTGCCTTTAGATCATCGAAAGAAATTCCCATTTCTTTTGCCAAAGCTTCTATGTCTTCATCCTCCTGAGGCAGGAACTCATGGAGCGGAGGATCAAGGAATCTGATTGTCACAGGATAGCCTTCCATTGCAGTAAACAGCTCTTCAAAGTCTCCTCTTTGCATTGGCAAGAGCTTATCCAAAGCCTTTCTTCTTTGTTCTTCATTTCTTGCAACTATCATTTCTCTCATTGCCGGAATTCTGTCGGAATCGAAGAACATATGCTCTGTACGGCAAAGCCCTATACCTTCAGCTCCAAACTTCCTAGCCTGAATTGCATCGGCCGGAGTATCTGCATTGGTCCTTATCTTAAGGGTCCTGATTTCGTCGGCCCATTGCATAAGTGTAGCAAAATCTCCTGTCATTTCAGGCTCTACTGTTGGAAGCTTTTGACCGTAAACATTACCTGTGGAGCCATCAAGGGAAATCCAATCTCCCTCAACATATTTCTTTCCGGCTTTATCTATGAAATATTTTTCCTCTTCATTTATTCTGATTTCGCTGCAGCCTGCAACACAGCAAGTTCCCATACCGCGTGCAACAACAGCTGCGTGAGATGTCATACCGCCGCGGCCTGTAAGTATTCCCTTCGATACATGCATACCTTCAATATCTTCGGGTGAAGTCTCAAGCCTTACAAGAATAATATCCTTTTCTCCGTTCTTTGCTGCCTCTACTGCATCTTCAGCTCTAAAGTAAACCTTTCCTGTCGCAGCTCCGGGGGAAGCAGGCAATCCCTTTGCTACAGGTGTTGCAGATTTTAACGCTCCAGGCTCAAAGTTCGGGTGAAGCAGTGCATCAAGCTGTTTTGGGTCAACCTTCATAATTGCTTCTTCCTTTGTAACCATTCCCTCATTTACCAAATCAACAGCTATCTTTAAAGCAGCTGCAGCAGTTCTTTTACCGTTCCTTGTCTGGAGCATGAAGAGTTTTCCTCTTTCAATCGTAAACTCCATGTCCTGCATATCCCTATAGTGATTTTCAAGCTTTTGTGCTATATCAACGAACTGGTTATACACATCGGGCATTATTTCCTTCAACTGGTCAATTGACTGGGGAGTCCTGATACCTGCAACAACGTCTTCTCCCTGGGCATTCATAAGGAATTCGCCATACAGCTTCTTTTCTCCTGTAGCCGGGTTTCTTGTAAAGGCAACTCCCGTACCCGAATCATTTCCCATATTTCCATAGACCATTTCCTGAACGTTAACTGCAGTACCCCAGTCGCTGGGAATATCATTCAGCCTTCTATATACAATAGCTCTCGGGTTTTCCCATGAACGGAAAACAGCTTTTACAGCTTCCATCAACTGTGTTTTTGGTTCCTGTGGAAAATCAAATCCTTTTTCTTTCTTGAAAAGTTCTTTATATCTCTTTACTACTTCTTTCAAGTTTTCAGCATTAAGATCGCAGTCATTTTCACAATTATTCTCTTCCTTCACTGCATCAAGAATAGCCTCAAACTTGGACTTTTCAACTTCCATAACAACATCGCTGAACATTTGAATAAATCTTCTATAGCTGTCATATGCAAACCTTTCATTATTGGTAAGCTTTGCAAGACCTTGAACAACTTCATCATTAAGTCCGAGATTTAATATGGTATCCATCATACCGGGCATTGATGCTCTGGCACCGGAACGAACCGAAACAAGAAATGGATTTGACGGGTCACCGAATTTCTTCCCGACAATCTCTTCAAGCTTTGTCATAGTTTTGTATATCTCATCTTCTATTTCCTTGGCAATGGCTTTTCCATCCTGATAGTAACGAGTACAAGCTTCTGTAGTAATGGTAAATCCTCTAGGCACCGGAAGACCCAAACCTGTCATTTCAGCAAGATTGGCACCTTTTCCGCCAAGCAGGTTTCTCATTGATGCATTGCCTTCACTAAATAAATACACATACTTTGCCATAAAAAAACCTCCTATTTATTTACTTGTTCTTTATGTATGTAGGAAAGCACACAAACAGAAATACTTTCCCAAATAAGCTTTTGAAGGTTGTAAAACAGACTTGTCAGGAATAATTCACTATCTAATTATAACATAATATTAATATTTTTCATTATATTTTTGCTAAAATATGCAACATTTCTTTCTATAAGCTTGCCATATTGAACCATGTTTATAAAATGCCCAAAAAAATATAATTTCATGCAATGTTTTGAAATTAGACTAAACACCTTTACAAAATCGCTTTTTTGTTATATAATAACATTAAAGGAATATAAATTACGCCTTATTGTCAACAATTCACAATCAAACTTCAGCGGTACACCCTCTTTTATCGCCACCTTTGGTACTCACATTATGCTACTGGAATTCGCAATCAATTTATTCAGTTAAAAAACACAAAATAACTCTTACACAAAATAACTCTTTAAAGAAAGGAGAACTATTTTGTGCGTATGTCTTATTGACCAAAAAACCGGACAACCAATCTTTTCTCTTCAATGGCACATAACGGCCAAATGCGATCAAAAATGCAAGCACTGTTATATGTATGAATCTCCCTTTTACAAATCGGAAAGGGAAAATGAGCTTTTGCTTTCAGACTGCAAAGCAATAATCGATGATTTTCTGGACACTGTAGGTCATAGAAAAGGAGGTATCTGTTTTACAGGCGGCGATCCCCTGCTTCGCAATGATTTCTTTGACATCCTTGAGTATACTGCCGGAAAAAACATATTTCCCTTGGGTATTGCCGGAAACTCTTATCACCTCGATTTTGAAACTGCTCTTCGGCTTAAAAAATACGGTGTAATCATGTATCAAATAAGTCTTGACGGACTTAAGGAAACTCATGATTATTTCAGAAAGCCCGGAAGCTTTGACGATGCTTTGAGAGCTTATAAAGTACTGAAAAAAGCGGGCATCCTCTCAATGTGCATGTTTACCTTAAGCCGAAAGAATATGAACCAGTTAATTGATGTTATTAGACTTGTGGCTGAAATAGGCCTTGACGGCTTTGATTTTGACAGGATTGTACCGGTTGGCTCCGCCAAGGATATGAAGGAAGAAATAATCGATCCCTTTGAATACAGGGAATTCCTGTTGGAAGTTGACAACGAGTATAAAAAGCTTCGGGCAAAAGGCTGCCGCACTCAATTTGGATACAAAGACAATCTGTGGGGTTTGGTGTTGGACAAAGAAACTTTGATTTCAACCCAAAACCTGGTACCCGAAGGTTACAGCCTGAAAAGAGGTTGTCTTATAGGCAAAGCCGGGCTCTGTATATTAGCCGACGGCAGCGCAATGGCATGCAGGCGTCTTCCGGTGATTGTCGGCAAGCTCCCCAAACAGCGTATTCGGGAAATATTTTATGAATCACCGGTTTTAAATGAACTAAAAAGAAATGACAGACTTTCAAAATGCAGCTCATGCTCAAATCTTGAAAACTGCAGAGGTTGCAGAGCTGTCGCATATGCCTTCTTCGGAGACTATTTTGGTGAAGACCCCGGCTGCTGGTTGTAAAAATTTAACAAATGAGGTAGGTAATCATGCCATTGCTCAAAAAACTGTGTGAAAACATCACCAATGCCATCAAAAAAAGAGTAAAGGACGTAGATAATGACAAGGCCGAAGTCATAAACTACGGTCTGTATCTATGGATTACAGATATAATAAAGCTGACCTTAATATTTACAATAGCATGTTTACTGGGAATTCTCAGACTCACAATTGTCTTTCTGGTTTGTTTCGGATTGCTGAGAGTCTTTGCAGGAGGTTCCCATGCCAAAACTTTTTGGGGCTGCCTTTTTACAAACAGTGCCATAACCTTTGGTTCAGTCTATTTATCCTTGCTGCTGTCGTCTATAAAACCGATTATTCTAGCTATGTTTGTTATGCCGTTCTGCGCTGTAATATTATACCTTTATGCACCGGCAGACCATGAAAACAAACCTGTGGTCAGTAAAAAGCAAAAAAAGAAATTGAAAATCGCAGCATATATAGCACTTGTTGTTGAATATCTAATATCTCTTTCAATAACTCAAAATACTTTTTCCAACGTTATTATTCTTTCAACCTTGTTTGTATGCCTTGGTATACTCCCTGTTACATACAGAATAATGGGAGCGCGTCACGGTAATGGGCTCTAAACAACCAACACAATAAATTACATTAAAAGGAAAGGAAAGGTGATTTGCATGTTAAGAACTCTAAAAGCATTGACAAGAAAAGACCTGTTGGCTCTATTGTTGGGGTGGATATCAGTAATTGCAGTATTCATTGCCCAGACTTCTTCAAACACCTGTACTTCATGGTTGATTGAGCAGCCGAAAATCCCCAAATCATTAATCAAAGAAGACTAAACTTGCCGACCATAGGTATTTTGACCGTCAAAAAGCTCGGGATACTACTTCCCGAGCTTTTTGATTAAATAAACTATATTATATTTAAAGATTAATAATTAATTCTTGTCTGAACTTTGAGTCGTCCGCACAGGTATTTAACATTACATTCTTATATTTTGAAACTATGCTGTTTACAATTCCAAGACCCAAGCCCCTTCCTTCTCCTTTAGTCGAGTATCCGTTCTCATAAATCATGGTTACATCAACCTTCTCGTTAATTCCGTTCAATACAATAAAGCTTAGGGCTTTTTCTCCCCTTTTCATAAACACCTCAACTTTTTTCTCATTACTGTCTTTGGCGGCCTCTATGGCATTGTCCAAAAGAATTCCCAGCACCTCGCAAAACTCCGATATTTTCATTTTTACCTCATCAATTACTCCGTCGGTAACTACCCTAAAGTCAACGCCCAATTCCTTTGCATATTCATATTTTGCCATTATAAGCCCCAAGACACCGGCACTCTTGATATTAAGTGACGTCAAATTATCCAAGAAGCTTACTTTTCCGATTTCAGAACATATTTCGTTATAATATTTTTCTACTTGGGACCATTTTTTGTTTTTAATATAACCTCCAAATACCGCAAGAATGTTGTTGTAATTATGTTTAAATCTTCGCAAATCATTTATTATAGACTGCAATGCCTTGTTGTAAAATTTCTGATACTCAAGCTCCTGAGTACTTACCTCAAGCTTGAAAAGTGTGTTTGTATAAAGTATTGAAAACATCAAAAAGACAATGAGCATCAACACGCTTATCATAATTGTTATACCGTCTGTCGCCTGACCAAACTCCAAATAATAATTAAAGTTTAACATTATTATTGTAAACACAAGCAATATGTAGATTAAATAGTTCTTATAAGCCTTTGTCTTAATCTCAGGCGGGAAGCAAGAAAACATCTTAAAGGACTTTATCAGCCCCAGCATAATTATTACTGCCATATTGATTATCGCAAAAGCAATAATTGCATAAATCAATGAGTCTTTAATCTCGATAAGCTCAATTTCAAAGGATTTGAATGCAAAAACGGCAACGTAATTTCCCATGGCCAAAAATAAATTATAAATAAATTCCGAAATAATACCTTTAAGGATACTCAGTCTGAAAAAAAGCTTAAGGAGCAATATTGATGTCAGAGTAGTAAAAATGGTTCTAAACATCATTGCAAGACTGGGAGAAAACTTCACCAAACCGTAATTTGCAATTGCGACAATCGCTCCCGAAACAATAACAAAGGATCCGGCATACAAAAGCAAGGACTTTGCATCAATTTTAATATTAAAAATGATTTGTGCAGTAAATGCCGTTAAAATCGCAGCACCAATTACCGTTATAAAATTATCAACAACAAACCTCAATATTGCCTGCAAATAGACTCCCCCCGGATTACATTGACTTATATACTTCCAAGCAAATATTTACTCTATCAATATTATAATACAATTAAATTAACTAGAACGCAAAACATAATTATATAAAAAAGGATATTACCTACAATCCCAGTAATATCCTTCATTTAACAATATATTTTGTTATTAGAAATCAAATTTCCCTTCAAAATAGGAGTAAAGCTCATCAATTTTAACTCTTACCTGCTGCATGGAGTCTCTGTCCCTTATAGTAACACTCTGGTCGTTCAAAGAATCAAAGTCAAAGGTTATGCAATAAGGTGTGCCAATCTCATCCTGTCTTCTGTATCTCTTACCGATACTTCCCGTCTCGTCATATTCACAGTTGTATTTTTTTATGAGCATTTCATAAACTTTAAATGCATCATCCCCGAGCTTTTTAGATAGAGGAAGCACAGCTATTTTAACCGGAGCAATGGCAGGATGGAAGCGCATCACTACCCTTACATCTCCTTCTGCCACTTCTTCCTCATCATATGCATCGCAAAGGAAGACCAAAGTAACCCTGTCGGCACCAAGAGAAGGCTCTATACAGTAAGGTATGTATTTTGTATTGGTGTTCGGGTCAAAGTAGGACAAGTCTTCTTTTGAATGCTCCGCATGCTGTTTTAAGTCAAAGTCGGTTCTGTCGGCAATTCCCCACAATTCTCCCCAGCCAAACGGGAACATGTATTCAATATCGGTTGTGGCATTGCTGTAATGGGACAGTTCCTCTTTTGAATGGTCACGCATTCTTAAGTTGTCCTTGTTGATGTTAAGGCTCAACAGCCAGTTGAAGCAGAAATTCTTCCAGTAATCAAACCATTCAAGGTCCGTTCCCGGCTCACAGAAAAATTCCAGCTCCATCTGTTCAAACTCACGGGTTCTAAAAATAAAGTTTCCGGGTGTTATTTCATTTCTGAAAGACTTTCCTATCTGTCCTATACCGAAAGGTATCTTTTTTCTTGTTGTCCTTTGAACGTTTTTGAAGTTTACGAATATACCCTGGGCTGTTTCCGGCCTTAAATATATCTCGGATTTGGAATCCTCAGTCACACCTTGGAAGGTCTTGAACATAAGATTAAACTTTCTTATATCGGTAAAATTCTTTCCGCCGCATTCAGGACAGGTTACGCCTTTTTCCCTGATATAATCCATAAGCATTTCATTGGACCATCCGTCCACTTTAACATCTTGATTGTTTTCTAGATTCCAGTCCTCTATCATTTTATCCGCTCTGTGACGGGTTTTGCAGTCTTTGCAGTCAATAAGAGGGTCACTGAAACCGCCCACATGTCCCGATGCCACCCACACCTGCGGATTCATCAGTATGGCACAGTCAACACCCACATTGTATGGGTTTTCTTGAACAAATTTCTTCCACCATGCCTTTTTTACATTGTTTTTAAGTTCCACTCCAAGAGGTCCGTAATCCCATGAATTGGCCAAACCTCCGTATATTTCAGAGCCGGGATAAATAAAACCGCGGTTTTTAGCCAGGGCCACAATTTTCTCCATCGTCTTTTTTACTTCCATTAAAATGCCTCCTTAAAAATACTATAAGAAAATACACGCTTAAAAAATTATATATTTTAAATTATATACCAGTAACTCATACTTTAACAGATTATATTATAAAAATCTTCTATCAATCTTTTATCTTTTTCTAATTGACAAAACCTCGTCCAAAATCTTATGAGCAACATTCTCCTTACTCATTACGGGCAAGTCAATCCTGCTACCGCCTCTTTTTATAAGCTTTACGATGTTGGTATCAACGCCAAATCCCGCGCCTTCCATAGTCACATCATTGGCAACTATCATATCCATATTTTTTAAAGCAAGCTTTGAAACTGCATTTCCAAGGAGATTGTCTGTCTCTGCACTAAATCCCACCAAAATCCTGTCGCCTTTTACTTTTCCAAGCTCTGCTGCTATATCCGGGTTTTTCACCAGTTCTATTGTAAGTGTCTCTCCCGATTTTTTAATCTTCTTTTCGGAAACCGACGCACATCTGTAATCTGCCACAGCTGCCACCATAACTATAACATCAAAACTTTCATAGGATTTCATTACCTCATTGTACATATCAACCGCGCTGCTAACCCTTACAACCTCTGCCCCGGAAGGAGGAGCAATATTTACAGGACCGGTAACCAGTTTTACGCACGCGCCTCTTTCTAAAGCAGCCTTTGCAACTGCATATCCCATTTTACCCGATGAATGATTTGAAATATATCTCACAGGGTCAATCGGCTCCCTTGTAGGTCCCGCAGTCACGAGAATCTTTAAGCCCTCATAGTCGGCATCCCTCATTAAAATCTCCTTCACATAATCCACAACCCTCTCCGGTGAAGGAAATCTTCCCTTTCCGCTGGTACCGCAGGCCATAAGCCCGGTATCCGGCTCCATAAAGAGATAACCGTGTAAAGCAAGCTTTTGGATGTTTTCCTGAACTATGGGATTTTCATACATCTTGTCATTCATGGCAGGTACAAACAAAACAGGCGAATGCGCTGCCATAATAGTTGTCGAAAGCATATCATCCGCAATACCGCCGGCAACTTTGCCTATGATATTGGCTGTTGCCGGTGCCACAACAACAAGGTCGGCCTTCTGGGCAAGAGAAATATGCTGTATGTCCCATATCTTCGGTTCCTCAAACATATCAGTTATTACGGGATTGTGGCATATGGAACGGAAGGTGAGGGGCGCAACAAATTTTTCTGCATTTTTAGTCATAATGACATGTACATCGGCATTAAGCTTTTTTAATCTGCTGACAACCTCTACGGCTTTATAAGCAGCAATTCCGCCGCAAACACCAACTACTACTGTTTTTCCTTTTAACAAAATCCCACCTCCCAAGCGAAAACCAGTCTCAAGCAAAATTAAAAAAATAAGATTAAGATTTCGATTTTGATTCAATCGCTATCTCAATCTTTTTAAAGCTTTTTCATTTCAGCAAAGCAAATCTATCCTCCGGAAAAATAATTACTTTATGCCACTTTTTGTCCTTATGTATGTTATTTTGCTCTCATTAATCTCATTAATTGCTACCGTAACCGGCTTATCCGATTCACAATCAGTGAGTTTGTTGGCACCTTCCGTAAGCTGTCTTGCTCTCTTGGCAGTGGCAACTACCAGAGTATACCTGCTGTCTACCTTGGACAGCAATGAGTTTATTCCAGGTTCAATCATACTTGTGGTTTTATCTTTCTTTTCCTTCATAGAAGAAAAACCTCCCTTAATTTATCGGTTAAATTGATTATTAAGCTTGTTGAAACTGATGAAGAAATTCTCTGTTTCGCCCGCTCTTAAGCTTTTCCGCTCTTATTATGCAGCGCAAATTTTCCACCGCATCTTTAAGATCGTCGTTAACTATAATGTAATCATAATTTGAAGCATAGGCAATTTCCTCTCTTGCTCTGTCAAGGCGCTTATTTACCACCTCAACATCTTCCGTCCCTCTTTTTTCAATCCTTCTTCTCAATTCTTCAAAAGAAGGCGGAAGTATAAAAACCGAAACACATTCCGGATAGGCTTTCATCACTTTTGCCGCACCTTCCACTTCAATCTCCAAAAAACAGTCATAACCCTCTTTTACAGAGTCCTCAACATATTTTTTCGGAGTCCCGTAAAAGTTGTCACAGTATTCCACCCATTCAAAAAGCTCATCATTTTCAATCATAAGCTTAAATTCTTCTTTGGTTTTAAAAAAATAATTTACGCCATCCACTTCGCCTTTTCTGGGCTTTCTTGTAGTGGCAGAAACTGAAAATCTTATGCTGTCGCCGCCTAAGTCCCTGAGCAAATTCAAAAGCGTACCCTTCCCTGCTCCCGAAGGACCGGATATGACAACCAGCAGTCCCTCACGGTACATTACAAGTCACTCCTATTCATCAATTTCTTCTTCTACTTCAACTTCCTCTGCTTCTTTTGTATTCAACCTGTGTGCCACCGTTTCAGGCTGAACTGCAGACAGAATGATATGATCGCTGTCTGTTATAATTACAGCTCTGGTCCTTCTGCCATAAGTAGCATCTACAAGCATGCCCCTTTCCCTGGCTTCCTGTATTATCCTCTTTATCGGTGCGGACTCCGGACTCACAATGGCAACCAGTCTGTTTGCCGATACGATATTACCAAAACCAATATTTATAAGTTTCATCAGATCTTCCTCCCACATTACTCAATATTTTGTATCTGCTCTCGAATCTTTTCCAATTCGCTCTTAATTTCCACAACATTTTGAGTTATGATTAAGTCGTTTGCTTTAGAACCTATGGTATTAATCTCCCTGTTCATCTCTTGGATCAGAAAATCCAATTTTCTTCCGACAGGCAAGTCTGAATCGCTGTTTAGGGTCTGACGCAACTGGTTTATATGACTTCCAAGCCTGACCAGCTCTTCATCAATGTTGCATCTGTCCGCAAAAACAGCAACTTCCATAGCCAGGCGATTCTCATCTATTACCTGCTGTTCCAATATTTCCTTTAGCCTGTTTTCAAGTTTACATTTATATTCTTTTACAACTTCGGGTGCTCTTATGCTTATTTCCTGAACAACTTTTTCAATAGCATCCGCCCTTTCAAGCAAATCATTTTTCAGGCCTTCGCCCTCTATTTGTCTCATGTTTATCAATGCGTCAAGAGCATGACTCAAAGCCTCATAAAGAAGACTCCAAATTTTATCCTCATCTTGTTCGGATTTTTCCACTTTTAGAATATCAGGGAACTTAGCTATAAGAGATACGGATATATCATCTTTTAAACCAAATTTATCCCTTAAATACTCCACACTTTTAATATATGTTTTGGCAAGCCCTTCATCAATCAAAATATTCTTTGAGTCTTCACTAAAATCGTCATAAGTAATAAAGACATCTACCTTCCCCCTTGAAATACTTTTTCCTATCACTTCTCTTACCTTGTCTTCAAGAAAAGATATCTGCCTTGGTACTTTTATATAAATATCACAATATCTATGGTTTACGGTCTTAATCTCAACGAGAAACTCCCTGCCCTCAGCCTGAGATTTTCCTCTTCCGTAACCCGTCATACTTCTTATCATAAATAGCCAACCTCTTTATAGATTTTTCACATTTTATTCACTTCGTATTATAACATAATTTTAAACAATTAAAAGGCTTTTGCTTTAATTTTTATATGTTTTTTCGTATTATCTCTTATTTGCTTGATAAATAAAAAATCTTCCCGCACTTGTTTTAACTCACTAAAACAGGGTGCCCCTATACGCACCCCCTTGTACTTTAACTAAATTTTCCGTAATTTATCTTAATCAAGCCCGCCAGAAATTACTCCTCTATCACATTTCTGATGGCCTGCAATACTCTGCTTTTTTCGAAAGGTTTTACAACAAAATCCTTGGCGCCCAGCTTTATTGCCTCAATCACCATTGACTGCTGCCCCATTGCCGAAACCATGATAATCTTGGTGTCAGGGCTGCATTTTACTATCTCCTTTATTGCAGTCAAACCGTCCATATCCGGCATTGTAATATCAAGGGTCATAATGTCGGGTTTAAAAACCTGCGCTTTTTGGATTGCCTCAAACCCATTCGACCCTTCTGCCACCACTTTGTAAGTCTCAACTTCTTCTATTATTTTCTTTAGCAGTGTCCGCATAAAGACTGCATCGTCAACAACAACAAACTTGAGATCCTTCATACCCCTACATCCCCCAGTTCATACATTAGTATTGACAAAACAGCAATCCCGGCAGTTTCGGTTCTCAGTATCCTTGGCCCCAATGTTACAGGCTGTATACCGCAAGAGATGGCTGTTTCAATTTCCGTTTGTGAAAAGCCCCCTTCCGGGCCTATAAATACAGATACTTTTTCCGCTGAGGATTTCTTTGAAAGGACTTCTTTCAGTTTGATTCCCGTTTCTTTTTCATAAGGAATCAAAGAAAAGCTACTTCCTTTTGCAGCATTTAAAGCCTCCTTGAAGCTTATCGGAAAACCCACTTTCGGGATAATACCTCTATTACACTGCTTGGCTGCTTCCATGGATATCCTGTTCCATCGCTCACATTTTTTATCACCGCTTTTTTTGTCTGTTTTGACAACAGTCCTTTCAGTAATAACAGGAACAATCTCATAAATACCCAATTCCACAGCCTTTTGAATAATATAATCCATTTTATCCGATTTTGGCAATCCTTGAAAAAGAGTAATTTTCACAGGGGGTTCGGTAAAGTTTTCCATTGATTCGATAATTCTGGTTTTTACCGATGCATCTTCAAACTTCATTATTTCAACCAGATAGTCGGTTCCTTCTCCGTCACATACAGTTATTCTATCCCCGTTTCCGAGTCTAAGAACTTTTTTAATATGGTTAAAATCTTCACCGGATATGTTAATCGAATCACCTGACACATCGCTTTTTCTCACAAAGAATCTAGGCATCTTAAGACAATCGCCACCCATTCTCCCAGCTCAATAATTTCCTCACACTCAAAGCCTCTTTTCAAATACTCATCCACTACTTCCTGTTTTCTTTCTTTGATAATTCCCGATGCTATAAAAAGTCCGTCCTTTTTCAAATAGTATGGAACGCTTGAGGATATATCTATAATAACATTGGCTATAATATTGGCAACGACAATATCTCTCTTTTCCTTTTCGATATCGTCCAAAACACCTTTAAAAACACATACGTTATCCACTTTATTAATCTCAAGGTTCTCTTTTGTCACCTTTACCGCAACTTCATCAATATCTACGGCAGTAATCTCTGCTGCCCCCAGCTTGCTTGCAATTATCGACAAAATTCCCGTACCGCAACCAACATCAATAACCTTGTGTCCATTCTTTACATACTTGTCAAGCAAAACTGCGCACATTTTGGTCGTTTCATGGGTACCGGTGCCAAAAGCCATACCGGGATTCATTTCAATAATTATTTCACCGTTTTTATTATCGTAATTTTCCCAAGAAGGCTTAACAACCAATCTGTCGGTAAGGTGAAAAGGTTTGTAATATTTTTTCCATGAAGTACTCCAATCCTCTTCATCCATTTCCGCATACCCGCAGTACCCTTCACCGACATTTAAGAAGCTTCCGATAAAAGCAAGCTTTTCTTCTATAAGCGATATAAGCTCCGGTATATTGGTCTCCCCCGGAAAGTATGCTTTTATAACCACATCCTCTCCCAGGGAATTTAAAAACTCATCGTCGACATAGTCGATATGATTGGGTTTTTGCGCCTCTCTTTTTATATCGTTGGGGTCATGAATGGCGACCCCTCCAGCTCCAATTGAAGTTAGCATATAAGATACGGCATCATATGCTTCTTCCGTTGTTTTTATTCTAATTTCAATCCATTTCACCAATTTTTCCTCCAATACTACATGCCCAAAGCATCCTTCATTTTATTAAAAAAACCTTTTCTCTGCTCGTGCACCTCGTCACCCACCAATTCGGCAAACTGCCTTAGAACCTCCTTTTGTTTTTCATTGAGCTTCTTTGGCACTTCAACATTTACCTTTACATGCTGATCTCCTCTTCCGCTGCCTCTTATGAAAGGTATTCCTTTGCCCTTGAGCTTGAATATGGATCCGGTCTGCGTACCCTCGGGAATAACAAGCTTCACTTTTCCGTCCAGTGTCGGAACCTCAATCTCTGCTCCTAATGCCGCCTGGGTAAAGGTTATGGGAATATCGCAACTTACGTCGTTACCATGTCTTTTGAATATAGGGTGGGGCTTTACTTTAACGGTTATGAAAAGGTCACCGGACGGTCCACCTTTAAGTCCATGCTCACCCTCGCCTCTTACCGGTATTGTCTGACCGTTGTCAATACCTGCAGGTATGGTAACATCCAGTTTCACATGTTTTCTTACCCTTCCTTTGCCGCTGCAAGTTTCACACGGATTTGTAATGATTTTGCCCTCACCGTGACACACATCACAGGTTCTTACATTGACAATCTGTCCGAAAGGTGTCCTCTGCTTGTATTGCACCTGTCCGGTACCGTTACATTGCTTGCATGTAACGGGTTGATGTCCCGGTTTTGTGCCCGAGCCGCTACATGTCGGACATGCTTCCATCCTGCTAATCGTAACTTCTTTTTTTGCACCGAAAGCCGCCTCTTCAAAGCTAATCTCCATGGAGTACTTAAGATCCGCCCCCCTTTGCGGCCCTCTTCTTGCACCGGAAGTTCTGGTTCCGAATCCTCCTCCGAAAATCGTTTCGAAAATATCTCCAAAACCGCCAAAATCAAAATCACCAAATCCGCCGCTAAATCCACCGCCAAATCCACCAAAACCGTTGGGGTCGGTTCCGGCATGACCAAACTGGTCATAACGCGCTCTTTTCTGCGGATCACTCAAAATCTCATAAGCTTCGTTAATTTCCTTAAACTTTGCTTCGGCAGTCTTATCACCGGGATTCATATCAGGGTGATACTGCTTGGCAAGCTTCCTGTAAGCTTTTTTAATTTCTGCATCGGATGCACCTTTGTCAACTCCAAGGACCTCATAATAATCCCTTTTGCCTGCCATCCAACCAACTCCTCCATATCATATATAAATCTATATAAATCTCGAATATCTCCAAGTCTTCTTTCAGATTATACCATACCGCAATATATCACTGCAATAAAAGCAAAATTAAAGATGTTAAATAAAAGCTCGGGGCACCGAGTCCCTTCGCTTTTGCCTCTTTCATTTCATTCCAAGAGGCCAAATCAAAGAGCCAAAGCCATATTCATGACTTTGGCCTCATATTCTTTTGCAACTTTGAAAAATGCCTCAAATTATTTGTCATCATCCACTACCTTGTATTCGGCATCATACACGTTTTCCTGCCCTCCATCGGCTCCTGCATCACCAGGATTTGCGCCTGCCGCCTGGTTTTGCTGATATATTTTTGCAGATACACTGTAAAATGCCTGCTGCAAATCTTCTGTAGCCTTTTTAATTGCCTCGGTATCCGTGCCCTTTAATGCTTCCTTAACCTTCTCTATTTCAGCTTCAATCGTAGATTTATCTTCACTGCTGAGTTTGTCTCCCAAGTCTTTTAATGTTTTTTCCGCTTGGAAAACCATAGAGTCGGCATTATTTCTTATTTCAACACTTTCTTTTCTCTTCTTGTCCTCTTCTTCGAACTTCTTGGCTTCATTTACTGCTTTCTCTATCTCAGCATCCGACAGGTTTGTAGAAGCAGTTATGGTTATGTGCTGCTCTTTTCCTGTACCGAGGTCCTTTGCAGAAACATGCACAATACCGTTGGCATCTATATCAAAGGTTACTTCAATTTGAGGCACACCCTTTGGTGCCGGCGGTATACCGTCGAGGTTGAATTCTCCTAAGAGCTTGTTGTCGGCAGCCATCGCTCTTTCTCCCTGGAATACTCTTACGGTAACAGCTGTCTGACCGTCTGCCGCTGTTGAGAAAATCTGGCTCTTCTTTGTAGGTATTGTGGTATTTCTTTCAATAAGCTTTGTAAATACTCCGCCTAAAGTTTCAATTCCAAGGGAAAGAGGAGTTACGTCAAGAAGCAGAAGGTCTTTAACTTCACCTGTGAGCACTCCTGCCTGAATAGCCGCTCCTATGGCAACACATTCGTCAGGGTTTATTCCCTTGAAAGGTTCTTTTCCAAAGAATTTTCTAACTGCTTCCTGCACAGCCGGTATTCTGGTAGAACCACCCACCAAAAGAATCTTGTCTATTTTATCCGGTGTAAGTCCAGCGTCCTGCATAGCCCTTCTTGTCGGTTCCATTGTTTTTTCCACAAGGTCGGCTGTCAACTCTTCGAACTTTGCCCTTGTCAATGTAACGTCAAGGTGTTTGGGTCCTGTTGCATCAGCTGTGATAAAAGGAAGATTAATATTTGTTGTGGTAACGCCGGAAAGCTCGATTTTAGCTTTTTCTGCAGCTTCCTTGAGCCTCTGCATTGCCATTTTGTCATTTCTTAAGTCAATGCCGTTTTCTTTTTTAAATGTATCTACCAAATAGTCTATTATTCTTTCGTCAAAGTCGTCTCCACCCAATCTGTTGTTTCCGCTTGTTGCAAGTACTTCAAAGACTCCGTCTCCAATTTCCAGTATGGATACGTCAAAAGTACCTCCGCCAAGGTCGAATACAAGTATATTCTGGTCAGTTTCCTTGTCCAGTCCATATGCCAAAGCTGCCGCTGTAGGCTCGTTGATTATTCTTAAAACCTCCAAACCTGCAATTTTACCGGCATCCTTTGTGGCCTGCCTTTGAGAGTCGCTAAAATATGCCGGAACTGTTATTACAGCCTGGGTAACCTTTTCACCGAGATATGCCTCTGCATCCGCCTTTATCTTCTGAAGAATCATCGACGAAATTTCCTGGGGAGTATAACTCTTATCGTCAATTTTTACTCTCCTGTCCGTTCCCATATCTCTTTTAATGGAAATAATAGTTCTCTCAGGGTTTGTAATAGCCTGCCTTTTAGCTACCTGTCCCACAAGTCTTTCGTCTGTTTTTGAAAAAGCCACTACTGAAGGTGTGGTCCTTGCTCCCTCGGAATTTGGGATAACAACAGGTTCTCCACCTTCCATAACTGCAACGCAAGAGTTTGTGGTTCCAAGATCTATACCAATAACCTTTGCCATAAAATATACATCCTCCTTAATTAAAAATATTCAAATGAACCCTGTAATTTATTTCAAAAGCACCAGTAGAATCCTCTACTTAATGCGCCATCAGTTTGCGACCTTTACCATGCTGTGTCTTATTACCTTGTCCTTTAACTTATACCCCTTCTGGAATTCCTCAACCACAATGTTTTCGCCGCATTCGGAATCCTCAACGTGCATAACCGCATTATGTAGGTTTGGGTCGAATTTTTCGCCCAAAGCCTTTATCTCTTCAACGCCAAGTTTTTTCATAACATCTTTAAACTGGCGGTAAACCAATTCGATCCCTTCCCTAATGGATTTAACATCGGCATCCCCCGACGCTGCCTGAAGTGCCCTTTCAATATTGTCCACTACAGGTAAAAAAGATGCAACCGCGTCACTTAGGGCATCTGTGTAAATAGCTTCCTTTTCTTTTACAGTTCTCTTTTTGTAATTGTCAAACTCCGCCGCAGTCCTTTGCAGCATGTTAAAGTACTCTTCACACTTCTTTGTCTTCTCCTCAAGCTGACTTTTAAGACTGTCTATTTCTTCGTTTGACGAAGCTTCATTTTCAGACTCATTTGAGGCTTCATTTGATGCTTCATCAACAGTTTCATAAGCATTTTCGGTATTTTCTGCCACATCCTCGCAAGTTATTTCATTATCTTTGCCTTGGTCATTGTCCTTTTTAATCTCATTGTTGATTTCGTTTTTACTCAAGATTATATAACCCTCCCTAAATTTCAAATATTGTTTTATTTTAAATTTACCCAATTGCTCCAGAGCTACCTTTTTATTGAAAAAAGCCTAAAAACCCTATGTGCCTGAGAGATCCTTTCCAATCAATTTTTCCACATGATCTTTCATCTTGTTTTTCATAAAGTTTACAGCTGCCAGCACCTTCGAATACTCCATCCTCGTAGGGCCAATAATTCCTATTGTGCCTATTACAACATTGCCTGCGGTATATGTTGTGGTAACAAGACTGCATTCCTTCATTTCTTCAATATCATTTTCATGGCCTATTTTAATGACAATTTCATCCTTTTCTGCATTGACATCCTTCAATACCCTACTGATCAAATCTTTTTCTACCATAAGTTTAAGGAACTCTCTTGCCCGCTCAACATTGCTAAATTCAGGATAATTCAGCATATTTATTGCACCTTCAAGAAAAACCTCGGTACTGTCTATTTGCTCTATGCAATCGGTTACGCCATTTAGTATGGGCATTAATACTTCTTGGGAAGGACCCATGAGAAGCTCTATTTCTCTGATAACCGGCATATTTATCTGCTCTATGGTAAGCCCCGACAGTTTTTCATTGAAAATATTCGAAACCGAAATCAAATATTCCGGCAAAATTGACTCAGATATACTTATAAGACTGTTCTTTATAGTTCCTGAGTTGGTAATAACAACAACCAAGGCCTTTCCCTTTTCCACAGGAACAACCTGCACAGCCTTCAAAACACTGTTTTTTCTCTCCGGTATCGCAGCCATCGAAGTGTATTTTGTAATTTTGGACATAACCAGCGATACCTGTTTTAAAAGCTGGCTTAGCTCATTTATCTTTGTATCCATAGCAGTCTTAATGCTGCAAATTTCATCCACAGTCAATTCACTTTGCTTCATCAACTGGTCCACATAAAACCTATACCCCTTATCAGAAGGAATACGTCCCGCAGAAGTATGAGGTTGTGTGAGATAACCCATTTCCTCAAGGTCAGCCATTTCATTTCTGATGGTGGCCGAACTTAGACCAAGCTCATGCTTCCTTGCAACAGTTCTTGAACCTACAGGCTCTGCAGTGCTTATATAATCGTCTATTATTGATTGCAGAATTTTCTTTTTTCTCTCGTCCAAGAACATCCTTCTCACCCCTTTTGTTAGCACTCTAAGTCGTTGAGTGCTAATGCTATTTTTAAAATACCACCCCATGTTTCTTTTGTCAAGATATTTTTGTGGATATTATTTGCTTTTGCATAAAAGGATATTCTTTGTCATACAAACTCCATAAAAGCCTGATTTGCAAGATCAAAGCCCAATTTGGTAAGCTTTATAAAATTTTGCTCAATCGTAACAAGTCCCCTTTTTGATAAGGTCTCTATCTGATTTCTAAACACCTCCAAAGGATTCTTGCCAAATCTTTCGTAGAACTCCTCTATACTAACTCCGTCAACAAGTCTTAATCCCAGCATCATAAATTCGGAAATCTCATCTTTAGTTTCAACATTAATTTCATTTTCCACAGGAAGTCTGCCTGAATTTATTATTTTCACATATTCCTCAATATTATAAGTATTGTTAAATCTTTTGCCATTAAAATAAGAATGGGCCGAAGCACCGATACCAATATATTCTAGTTCCTTCCAATATGTCAAATTGTGAGCACACTCAAAGCCTTCTTTTGAAAAGTTCGATATCTCATAGTGTTTATAGCCCATAGTTTTTAATTTTTCCACAGCATACCAGTACATTTCCCTATCCAATTCGTCTTCCACAGGAATTAGCTCGCCTTTTGAAAACCTTGTGCCAAAAACCGTTCCTTCCTCTATTATAAGGCTATAGCATGATATATGCTGAGGATTGAGCTTTGCCACTTTAGTTACAGTCTCTGTCCAATCCTTAAAACTCTGCCCGGGAATTGCAAAAATAAGGTCCACATTTATGTTGTCAAATCCCGCTTTCACAGCAAGACGATAGTTTTCTTCAAACTCTTTTTCCGTGTGAATCCTTCCCAAGCTTTTAAGAAGATGATTCTGCCACGCCTGAAGACCAATGCTTAGCCGGTTTATTCCGGCCTTTTTGTATAGCAAAAGCTTTTCCATATTCATCGTTCCGGGATTGGCCTCTATTGTAAGCTCAAAACATCTGTCCATGTCAAACTTTTGATTTAAAAGCGAAACAATTTCATATATATTATGTGCGTCAACATATGAAGGTGTTCCTCCTCCAATAAACACCGTCTTTATTCCGTATCCTTTAATAATGTCGGAATAAAGGCAAATTTCCTTTTTAAGAGCATTAAAATATGCAGGGACAAAATCATCCCTGCAGGCAAAGGAATTAAAATCACAGTATAGACACTTTGCTTTGCAAAACGGTATGTGAATATATAATCCCAAATCCTTTTGACTTCGCATTGCAACACCATCTTTTACTTTAAGTATCGAGTTTTAAAACACTCATAAATGCCTCTTGAGGAACCTCAACGCTTCCTATCTGGCGCATACGCTTTTTACCTTCTTTTTGCTTTTCCAAAAGCTTTTTCTTACGAGTTATGTCACCACCATAACATTTTGCAAGGACGTCTTTCCTATATGCTTTTACTGTCTCCCTTGCGATTATTTTACCGCCGATACATGCCTGTATGGGTATCTCGAATTGCTGCCTTGGAATGGTCTCCTTAAGCTTTTCGGCAATTCTTCTGCCCCTTGGATATGCCTTGTCCTTGTGAACTATAAAGGACAGAGCATCAACAACCTCTCCGTTTAGCATAATATCCAGTTTGACAAGGTCCGACTCCCTATATCCCAAAACCTCATAGTCCAACGAAGCATAACCCCTTGTTCTTGATTTTAAAGCATCAAAAAAATCATAAATTATTTCGTTCAGGGGCATCTCGTAAGTAAGCATGACTCTTCCTTCGTCAATATAGGTCATGTCCTTGTAAATACCTCTTCTCTCTTGGGACAGTTCCATTATATTTCCTACAAACTCGGTGGGCGACATAATGGTAGCCTTTACAATAGGCTCCTCCATAATTTCTATTTCAGCCGTCGGCGGCAAATTGGTGGGGTTGTCTATGTATATCGTCTCACCGTCGGTTTTTGTCACTTTGTATATAACGCTAGGAGCAGTGGTCACAAGGTCAAAGTCATATTCCCTTTCAAGACGCTCCTGAATTATTTCCATATGAAGCAATCCCAAAAATCCGCATCTGAAGCCGAATCCCAAAGCCACCGAAGATTCGGGCTCAAAAGTGAGGGATGCATCATTTAACTGAAGCTTTTCCAATGCATCGCGCAAATCTCCGTATTTGGAACCGTCGGCAGGATAAATTCCGCAGAATACCATGGGATTTACCTTTTTATAACCGGGCAGAGGCTCCTTAGCGGGATTGTCTGCTAATGTAACGGTATCGCCCACTCTTGTATCCTTTACATTTTTAATACTTGCCGCAAAATAACCCACCTCACCGGCACAAAGCTCCGAGCAAGGAACAAGTCCTCCGGGCTTCATATAACCAACCTCTGTAACCGTAAATTCCTTGTTGGTGTACATCATCCTGACCTTGTCTCCCAATTTGAGGCTGCCTTCTTTAACCCGGATATATACAATAACACCCTTGTAGCTGTCATAATACGAATCAAATATAAGTGCACGAAGAGGAGCATTTTCGTCTCCCTCAGGATGCGGAACGTTCTTTACTACGCTCTCCAGCACCTCTTCAATATTAATACCGTTTTTTGCGGATATTAAAGGTGCTTCGCTTGCATCCAGTCCGATTACGTCTTCAATCTCCTTTTTAACTACATCGGGCTGGGCACTGGGTAAATCAATCTTGTTGATAACGGGTAATATCTCCAGATTGTGCTCCAATGCAAGATAAACATTGGCCAAGGTCTGGGCTTCTATTCCCTGGGCAGCATCAACCACCAGTATTGCTCCCTCACATGCAGCGAGGCTTCTGGAAACTTCATAGTTAAAATCCACATGTCCGGGGGTATCTATCAGGTTTAAAATATACTCTTCCCCGTCCTTTGCCTTGTAAACCATTCTTACAGCCTGAGCTTTTATTGTTATACCGCGCTCACGCTCAATTTCCATCGTATCCAAAACCTGGTCTTCCATCTCCCTTTCGGTAAGAACACCGGTCATCTCCAGCAATCTGTCTGCAAGGGTCGATTTTCCGTGATCTATATGAGCAATAATGCAAAAGTTTCTAATTTTCTCTTGTCTTTCATTCGCCATTTATTCATCCTCCTGCCGAATATAGGAAGTCAATTGTATCCATAGTAACCATATAAATTATCAGCTTATAATTATAACACAATTTTTTTGTGAAAAGAAGAATTTTTTCGGCAGACGTGAAACTTCCATTGTCCCAATTTTTATCGCCCCAATTGAAAGAAGTGCTATAAGAGCAATCTTAAGCAACTTGATAAAAAGAGTCTTTCTCTTTCTCAAACCGTATCCTTTCATCTTATCCTCCGTTAATCAAAATTTTTTTAGTCTGGCCAATGCAATATGTCTGTAAATTTCAAAAACCTATCTATCACATATTGATTATATTCATGAAAATTTTTTTAATGATAACTATTGATTTTTATCCACAAAAAATATATAATGGAAGTATAATCATGTAATATGTAAACGAATTGATTCCAATCTTATTTTTTCATGTAGTTTTGCACATAAATTGTTTTTTCTTTTGGTTTTTTGTCATTTGTTAAATATTGCAGTCGTATGCTTTAAATATCATTAAGTTCGTTATAAAATTTTAATTATCTGTGTTGAGGGATTTATTTACCACAACCCTTTTCGCTTTTTCTATTTGTGCCCTGAATTCTTTGTAATAGACAATCTACATACTAACAAGGAGGTATATTTATGTACAACTTTAAAACATTAACTTGCTACAACTGTAAGTCTGTCATGTTAAACCTTCCGGAAGTGGAAATTTCAAAGTTAAACGGGCTTAATTTTATGTGTGATTGCTGCGGACATCAAAATCTCCTTAACAAGAACAAGTTCTCCAAAAGCATTAATTCCAATGATCCATACCTCAACATTATGAGCGTGGATACAATGATTTTATGATTGGTTGCTTTATTGCGGACTTTACATAAAAATAAAAAAACTACTTTGGTTATCCCAAAGTAGTTTTTTTATTCAATTATATATTCAACAACGCATAGATTCTTTTACACATATGTCTTGATTTTTTGCTCCCCACTCTCATAATCAAGAATCTTTTCCTCTGCTTTTGATTCGGATGCTTCCTTCTTGAGATTCTTAAACGCCACGGACAGCATCAGTTTTATCCTGTTGAGCTGATTTACCTCACTTGCTCCCGGGTCATAATCAACAGCAACAATATTCGAATCCGGGTAACGCCTCTTTAATTCCTTTATCATGCCTTTTCCGGTAACATGATTTGGAAGACATGCAAAAGGCTGCATACACACTATGTTTTTAGCTCCGCTCTTTATAAGTTCTATCATTTCGGCAGTCAAGAACCATCCTTCACCGGTATGGTTACCTACCGACAAAATTTCCGATGCCATATCCGCCAGCTCATATATGGTGCAAGGAGCATGGAATCGTTTGCTTTGGTTGAGTGCTTTTCTCATTGTCCTCCTATAGAACTCAATTCCCGCAATTGCCGCATTATTAATCATGCAGTCAAGCTTTTTGCCGGACAAATGGGTGTACTTAAAGTTTTGGTTGTAGGCACAGTACAGTAAAAAGTCGGTTAAATCCGGCATTACCGCCTCTGCGCCTTCTCTTTCAATAATATCAACAATATTATTGTTTGCCTGGGGATGGAACTTCACCAAAATCTCACCCACAAGTCCCACCTTGGGCTTTTCTACTCCGTAAATTTCCAGGTTGTCAAAGTCTTCCACTATCTTTCTCACATTTTCATTAAATGTCTTATGGCTTCCCGTTCTGATAGACTCCTTACATTTCTCCACCCAATGTTCATACAACGCATTGGCAGAGCCTTTTACTTTCTCATAGGGCCTTACCCTGTACAATACCCTCATAAGAAGGTCTCCGTAAACAAGAGCTATAAGTGCCTTGTTTGCAAGCCCTAAAGTAAATTTGAATCCCGGGTTTTTTTCAAGCCCTGCAAAATTCAAGGATATTACCGGAATATGGGATAAACCCGCATCCTTTAGTGCTTTCCTTATAAATCCAATATAGTTTGTAGCCCTGCATCCTCCTGCAGTCTGGGTTATCATGAGGGAAGTATTGTTCAGGTCATATTCTCCCGATTTTAATGCTTCCATCAATTGTCCCACTACTATTATGGACGGATAGCAGGCGTCGTTGTTTACGTATTTGAGTCCTTCATCTACAGCTTTCTTATCAACGTAAGGCAATACTTTCAGGTTATATCCCGATACATTGAAGGCTTCCTCCAACAATTGGAAATGTATAGGTGACATTTGCGGTACCAATATGGTATGCCTTTTTCTCATTTCCTCGGTAAATAAAACCTTCTTGCAGCTTGCATCGCCTTTCTTTATTGTAAAGCCGTTTCTGTCCCTTTCGTCCATCGCAGCCTTCAAAGAACGTATACGTATCTTTGCGGCACCTAGGTTGTCAATCTCATCTATTTTTAAAACCGTATATATTTTTCCGGTACTAGACAGTATTTCCTCCACCTGGTCCGTAGTTACGGCATCAAGACCGCAGCCGAAGGAGTTTAGCTGCACCAGCTCAAGATTGGTCTTATCCTTCACAAAGCTTGCAGCCCTATAAAGCCTTGAATGATATGTCCACTGGTCAACAACCCTCAGAGGCTGCTGAACCTTGCCCAAATGGGCTATTGAATCCTCCGTAAGAACTGCCATGCCAAATCCCGTAATAATATTGGGAATACCATGATTGATTTCCGGGTCAATATGGTATGGGCGTCCGGCAAGCACTATACCCTTTTTGCCGGTCTTTTCAAGGTATTCAAGGGTTTCCTCCCCCTTTTGCCTTACATCTGCCTTAGCTTTTTCATCTTCTTTAGTAGCCTTTTCCACAGCCTTCTTTATCTCGTTCCAGTTAATTCCAAATCTTTTAAACTCTTCATACAATCTTTCCGCAAGTCTTTTTTTGTCATCGAAAGGCAGAAAAGGATTCATAAACAATATATTCTGCTCTTTCAAGACATCCATATTGTTTTTGATTACTTCCGGATAGGATGTCACCATAGGACAGTTGTAGTGATTTGTGCAGTCTTCATACTCTTTTACTTCGTATGGCAGACACGGATAGAAAATCATGTCCACATTCTTGTTTATCAAATTCATTATATGCCCGTGAACAATCTTGGCAGGATAGCACGCAGATTCCGACGGTATTGTCTCCATTCCCAGTTCATATATCTTTTTTGAGGACCTGGCAGAAAGCTCTACCTTAAATCCAAGCTCCGTGAAAAACGTAAACCAGAATGGATAGTTTTCGTACATATTAAGCACCCTTGGAATGCCCACAGTACCCCTTTTTGCCTCGCTTCTGTCCAACGGCTTGTATGAGAACAGGCGTCTGTACTTATAGTCAAAAAGGTTGGGAATATCGTCCCGCTTTATCTCAACTCCCGCGCCTCTCTCACACCTGTTTCCCGATATAAACTCTTTGCCCCCCGCAAAAGTATTTATCGTAAGGAGACAATTGTTGCCGCAAAGGCCGCATCTTCTCATTGACACTTCAATATTAAAGTTGTCAAGCTCATCAGCCTTCAAAATTGTGCTTTCATGCCCGTCTTCATATCTTTCCTTTGCAATAAGGGCTACTCCATAAGCTCCCATAAGCCCTGCAATATCAGGTCTTACCGCTTCCTTGCCGGCTATCAGCTCAAAGCTTCTCAACACCGCATCATTATAAAACGTACCGCCCTGGACAATTACTTTTTCTCCCAACTGTTTCGGGTCACGGATTTTAATAACTTTCTGCAGAGCATTCTTTATAACAGAGTATGAAAGCCCTGCGGATATATCTCCAACAGATGCCCCCTCTTTTTGCGCCTGCTTTACCCTTGAATTCATAAACACAGTACACCTTGAACCAAGGTCAACAGGATTCTTAGCCAAAAGGGCCTCATTTGCAAAATCCTTCACATCCATATTCAACGAATGAGCAAAGGTCTCGATAAACGATCCGCAGCCGGAAGAACAAGCCTCATTAAGCATAATACTGTCAATAACGCCATTTTTCACTTTGAGGCATTTCATGTCCTGACCGCCGATGTCCAAAATAAACTCAACCCCCGGCAGGAAAGCATCAGCCGCTTTATAGTGGGCTATTGTCTCAATTTCGCCTATGTCAATGTCAAGAGCTGTCTTTATAAGCCCTTCTCCATAGCCTGTAACGGCTGAATTGGCAATTACCGCAGTATCTGGAAGCTGACTGTAAATTTCTTTTAATATTTTTACTGCTGATTTTAAGGGACTTCCATTGTTACTTCCGTAATACGAATACAAAATAGCCCCGTTCTCATCTATCAATACTGCTTTGGTGGTTGTTGAACCGGCATCAATGCCAAGATAGCATTTTCCTTCAAAGCTCTTTATATCCCTCCTTGCTACAGCATTCTTTCGGTGCCTTGCACGAAACTCCTCCAGCTCCCTGCTGTCTTCAAACAAAGGCTGAAGCCTTTCCACTTCGTGCACTGTCACACTGTCCAAAACAGAAAGCTTTGATTCAAGGGATTTAAAAGGTATCACCTTGGCCTTTTTCGAAGACAAAGCCGCTCCCAAAGCAACATAAAGCTGTGCATTGGAAGGTGAAATAATTTGATGCTTTTCAAGTTTTAATGTCTCGACAAATCTTTTTCTAAGCTCCGGCAAAAACTGCAGCGGACCTCCTAAAAACGCAACATTACCTCTTATGGGTTTGCCGCATGCAAGTCCGCTAATTGTTTGATTTACCACTGACTGAAAAATGGATGCAGCTATATCTTCCCGTGAAGCTCCTTCATTTATAAGAGGCTGTATATCCGTTTTCGCAAAAACTCCACATCTTGCCGCAATAGGGTAAATAACTTTATAATTTTTCGCCAGTTCATTAAGACCAGCAGCATCGGTTTTCAAAAGGGATGCCATTTGGTCAATAAACGCACCGGTACCGCCTGCACAGGTTCCGTTCATCCTCTGTTCAATGCCGCCGTCAAAGTATGTTATCTTTGCATCCTCCCCACCCAACTCAATTACAACATCTGTATGGGGAATAAAGGTCTCTATGGCCTTTGTGCTCGCAATAACCTCCTGAATAAAGTCAAGCCCAAGCCATTCAGAAACCGAAATACCTCCGGAACCCGTGACCATTATCGTTATGTCATCATCGGAAAAAAGCTCATAAGCTTCACTGAGAAGAGAACATATTGTTTTCTTTATATCCGAATAATGTCTTTGATATTTACTGAAAATAATACTATCTTGATTGTCTAGTACAACCAGTTTTACAGTGGTCGATCCAACATCCAATCCTACATGCAATAGTTTTTTCATAGCCAGCGTAGCTTTTACAGCTACTTTCACGCCCCTTTCACGCCCCTTTCAATCTACACCTCAACCCTGGATATAAATAAATTTGAACTCATCTCATCAAAAACTATATATACATAAATACTATATATACGTAAATTAAATGCCAAAATCTCTTTCTATCCCTAAACAGTCAATACTATTGTATGATTATCCCACAAAAAGTATCGGTTCTAAATAAAATTTCTTAAACCTAT
>NZ_DAORXT010000035.1:0-27703 GCF_035371925.1 Acetivibrio sp.
GATAACTAAAATAATTACGAAAAAAATTACTTAAATTTTACATTTAAATAGTTATATTTGAGGAGGTATAATTGGAATGTTTTTGAAGAAGTGAATCCTGCATCTCAAAATAAATAAAGAAATGGTAGCTTTCGGGGCAGCAGAATTTAAATACTTCTTTTACAAATAGAATACAAATCATTCCTTCAATGTTTGCCGGGTAACAGGCGGAACAATGATAACTTTTTGGTTGTGGGTGAATATTTTATCGCTGTATTCCTTTCCAGCCCAGTTTTTAACTATATCGTACGACTTCTTATATATCTCATAATCCTCCGGCTTGTGGGCATCAGATGCCACAAATTGAACCAAGTTCAAATCAATAAGCTTTTTTGCAAATCTTTTGGCTTTTAACCCATGAATCCCAACTATACTCGCAGCATCCAGCTGAACAAGACAACCTATTTCTATCAACTCAATGAATTTAGGCATGTTCTTTACAAAGTACATGTTTCTTTCCGGGTGAGCTATGACGGGAACTATTCCTTCTGAGTGCAGTTTAAAAACAGTTTCGCTGATGCCAACCGGCATTATGTCAAAAGGAAGCTCAAAAAGTAAGTATCTAGACTTGTTCAATGTATATTTGTCTTTTTCCGATAACACATCATTAATTGAAGAAAGCAAGAATACCTCGTATCCTAAATACAAGTCTATCCCAAAGTCTCTAATCCTGGATTTGATATCGTAAAAGTTCTCCAAAACCTTATCCGGATTATAGACATTTTTATTGTAATGGGGTGTGACAATAATTTTGTCCACTCCAATCTTTTCCGCTTCCAGTATCATTCTTATAGAATCTTTTATCGCCGAAGGCCCATCATCAACTCCGAAAACAATATGACAGTGTATATCAATCATGTTCTTCCCTCTTCAAACTCTTTAAATTCTTAATCAATTTGGACCATTTTTTCATATATTTTCTTCTGGAGTTGTAATAGTCATAACTACCATAGTAGTTTTTATATTCCGACTTGCTTATTTTGTTTAAAACAGCACCTAAAATATTGGCATTGGCTTTTATAAGCTGTTCTTTCATTCGTAAAGCGTTTTGACATTTCACTGAGTTTGCTTCAATAACAATAATTGTTCCGTCCGTCTGGGCGGCAATCAAAGCAGCATCTATAACACTTCCTAAGGGCGGAGTATCGATAATAACCGTATCGTAACGCTTCCTAACTTCCTGAATGAAGCTGCTGAATTTATCGGATGTTATAAGCTCTACGGGGCTGTTGGTTTTGACACCGCAGCTTATAAACTCGAAGCCTTCGATGTCGGTCTTGTTTATTACTTCTTCAAGCTCCGCCTGACCCATTATATAATTGGTAAGGCCTTTCAAATTGCTGCTCATAAAGTATTTGAATGGCATCGGTTTGCGTATATCGGCGTCAACGTATAAAACTTTCATTCCGGCCTTGGCCATTGATATTCCCAAGTTTACCGATGTTGTTGATTTTCCCTCGCCGGGACTATAGCTTGTAATGGCTATAGTTGTAATTTTTTGGTTTGATTCACAAAATTGAATATTTGCCCTCAAAACATTATATGCTTCTTCCACTGTAGGATTCAAATCATATTTGATTACATAGCTAATCTCCGACAATTGTAAGCCCTCCCCTATTTGATGTTAAATGTAGGTATGGTCCCAAGCACGTTTAGTTCCAAATATGCTCTTACATCCTCAGATGTCTTGATGGTTTCGTTTAATATTTCAAACAGATAGAATACTCCTATGGACGCACAAAGACTTATCAAAAGAGCTATTAAAGTGTAAAGCATGGGTTTGGGTTCTACAGGGGTTCTGGGGACTACGGCAGCATCAACAATACTTACGTTTGATATCTTTGTAATGTTTACAGACTCTCTGACAAACACTTCGCAAATTTTGTTTGAAAGCTCCATACTCCTTTCGGGGTAGGTATCTCTTACCTTGACTTCCAAAACCCTGGTGTCACTTTTTGATGCTACAGTGATTCTTTCGGACAATTGCTCGGGAGAAATATCGGTTATTCCCAGTTCCTCCAATGCAGCTTTAACAATGAGTTTGCTTTTTATTAGCTCCCTATAGTCTTTCACCAATTGCTGATTTTTCAACAGCTCATTATAGGTTACATCTTCTTCGGAAACTGCATTTTGACTGATTATATACAAAGTTGAAGACGACTCATATAAAGGAGGAATAAAAAGCGAGCTTATTAAAGCAGTAATAATAGACACAACAATTGGAACCAAGATAATAAATACAAGCTTTTTTCTTATCATTATTAAAAACTGTTTAAGTTCCATTAATAATCACCTTTTCAATATTATGAATTTTATAAAATTAATTATATTTAATACTATTCTCTTAAGATGGAAAAATTACCGTGTAAACCGGTTTATTAATAGTTAAATACTCAAGCCGCTGCCGGAAAAACTCTGCTCCAAAAGATGCGGCTTGAGCTCATATGATTTAAATTTTAGTTTTCATCTCTGTTTTTTCTTATCCAGAATATTCTTGCCAAAATTCCGGCTATAACTCCAAGTATTGTTGCTACTATAATACTAAGAATTCCGTATTTCAGAGTAAAATGTAAGCAGAGAAAATGCTCAAGCAGGTCTTCCACCGTATAAACATCATTGAAGATGCGCAGTCCGATAAGGTTGATTATAAAAATAACCAAATCAAATATTAAAGCAGTGGCCACTATTGTCCTTTGTCTCACCCGGGACAACCAATTATAGAACCACTCGGAAATCAATCCCGGAACCAGAATCATTAAAAAGAAAACAATAGCACTTAATATCTCCATGTTTTACTCTCCCTTCCATATGATTCAATCAATCTACTTTATAATACTCAAAGCTAAGATTTATGGTTCCATGCATTTACAAAAAATAATTATTGTTTACCTCAAAGCTCAAAAATGTAAGCGGTTTTTCTTGAGATAACATTTGTCAAGTTTTTCAGTTAACATCTTCTATCAATCTTACATAATATAAATTGCGCCATCCATTTAAAAAGCATTGTAAAGATATAAAACCATATTTCATTTACAAGCTGGTTTTATGCAATTTTGAAATGGGGGGGAGATTTTAAGATGAAGAATTTAAACAACAGAATATGCCTGCTTGCGGATTGCTTATTCGTAAACATGGCTTTATTTATCGCACTTATGATAAGGTTTGATGCAAACATTCCGGAAAGCTCGCTTGGAATAATTCCCATAAATTCTATTATTACAACTACTGTAAGTTTGTTGATATACAATATATTCGGAATTTACTCAATGCTATGGGACTATGCAAGTATCGAAGAGCTTTTGAAAATATTCTGGTCGACAATAGCATCAACAATTGTACAACTTCTCTTGGTTGCATACTTTAATGCGTCATTCCCCATTTCCGTATATATCATAGCTTGGATGATAACATTTTATTTTGTAGGGGGAGTAAGATTTATCGGCAGAATAACCAAGATCATAAAAATAGGAAAAAGAAAAAAAACACACAAAAAAAGGATAATGATTATAGGTGCCGGCGAAGCGGCCTCAATACTGATTAAGGAAATGAAAAAGAATAAACGCAGCAATTTTGAGCCGGTAGTTGCCATTGATGATGACCCCAAAAAGCACAATACCCAAATAAACGGTGTTCCCGTTATAGGTGGCAGAGACAAAATAATAAAGACTGCAACAGATATGTCAGTAGAAGAAATAGTTTTAGCCATACCATCAATTACAAGAAAAGAAACACTGGAAATTATAGACATATGTCAGAATACAGGCTGCAAGCTAAAGGTGCTGCCCAGTGTATACAGCCTTGTAAACGGAGAAGTAAGCATTAAGGAAATAAGAGATGTTACCGTGGAGGACCTTTTGCAAAGAGATGAAATTTCTCTCTCCATAGAGGAGATATCAGGTTATCTTAAAGGTGAAACCATTTTAGTTACCGGAGGAGGAGGTTCTATCGGTTCCGAGCTTTGCAGGCAAATAGCATCCTATAAGCCCAAAACCCTTCTGGTATTCGATATATACGAAAACAATGCTTATGAACTCCAAAACGAACTTGTACAAAGATACAAAGACAATCTGGATATTAAAGTAATAATAGGTTCGATACGGGATAAAAAAAGATTGGATTATGTATTTTCCCGTTATAAGCCCGGCATTGTGTTCCATGCCGCAGCCCACAAGCATGTTCCCCTTATGGAATTCAATCCGCAGGAAGCTGTCAAGAACAATGTGTTCGGTACATTAAATCTTGCCGAATGCGCCCATCGATACAATTGCAAAAAATTTGTACTTATATCAACCGATAAAGCGGTCAATCCCACAAGCATAATGGGAGCAACCAAAAGAATCGCCGAGCTGATAATACAATATATGAATAGCATAAGCGAGACAAAATTCTCTGCCGTAAGGTTCGGCAATGTATTAGACAGTAACGGAAGTGTCATCCCCCTCTTTAAAAAGCAAATTGAACAAGGAGGGCCTATAACAATAACCCATCCCGAAGTAACCAGGTATTTCATGACCATACCGGAGGCAGTAAGCCTTGTCATTCAATCCGGCGCAATGATGGAAGGGGGAGAAATATTTGTACTTGATATGGGTAAACCGGTTAAAATTCTTGACCTTGCCAGGTCGTTGATTTCTTTGTCGGGGTTAAAACCGGGCGTTGACATAGACATTAAATACATCGGACTAAGACCCGGCGAAAAGCTCTATGAGGAACTGCTGATTTCAGAAGATGGAGTGGGTATAACAAAGAATGACAAGATCTTCATTGAAAAGAGCAAGTTGATTGATATTGACAAGTATATGCAAAAAATCAAAGAGTTTGAGTTTGATAATTTGGATAATCCCGAAAAAGTAATAAATTTTATTAAAGAGTTAGTCCCCACCTACCAGAAAAATTTGTAACCTTAATTCAATAGGCCGCATATTATGGTAGCAAAAATAAAAGTTGAAAATACAAAAGTCTGTGTTGTCAATCTGATATACCTAAAGATAAGCAATTCTCTTAGTATGGAAATTCAAAAACCATTCCCAAGTGATTGATAAACCAAACAACCTTTTCTCGGGAAGGATGACCGAAATGGCTTTGAAGCTTATGTATATCACCAATGACGTTCAAATTGCCAAAATAGCGGAAAAAGCTGGAGTCGATTGGATATTTGTCGATTTGGAGATTAACGGTAAAGAAAAAAGGCAAGGTCATCTTGACACTGTTATTTCAAAGCACAAGATAAGTGACGTAAAAAAAATTAAATCAGTACTTGAAAAATCCAAGCTGTTGGTTCGTGTTAATCCGATATTCGACGGTTCAAAAGATGAAATCGATTCAGTGATTGAATATGGCGCGGACATTGTGATGCTTCCTTTTTTTAAGACAAAAGAAGAAGTTGGTAAATTCATTGATTATGTTAATAACAGGGCAAAAGCCATGCTTCTGCTTGAAACTCCGGAAGCGGTTCATAATCTCAATTCAATCCTTAACCAAAGGGGAATAGATTATATCCATATCGGGCTTAATGATTTGCATCTAGGTTACAAAATGAGATTTATGTTTGAGCTGCTCTCTGAGGGTATAGTTGAAATGCTTTGCCAAAAAATCAAGCAGAAATCCATCCCCTATGGGTTTGGAGGAGTTGCGCGACTTGGCTCGGGTCTTCTGCCGGCTGAAAACATTCTTGCAGAGCACTATAGATTGGGCTCTTCCATGGTCATTCTTTCAAGAAGCTTTTGCAACATAAAAGAGCCTTGCGATTTGGATATTATAAGCCGGACATTTACGGAAGGCATCGCAGATATAAGAAAATATGAAGCTGAACTTTCCACAAAAAGTGAGGAGTTTTTCCGGCAAAACAAGATGAATTTGAAGATGCTGGTGGACAAAATTAAATACTCTTGTATGGAAGATTGAGGGGTTTATATATGGGAAGTGAGGTAAATCAAAGTGAACCTTTTTTAAAAACCTTTTATAAGCTTTTTACCAAAAGAATCATTGATATTTTCGTATCCGCAACAATTCTAATTCTATTAATGCCTTTGTTTATTGTTATCGGCATCCTTATAAAAACAGACTCTGAAGGCCCGGTTATTTACAAGCAAAAAAGAGTCGGCAAAGGCGGAAAAGATTTTTATGTATACAAGTTTAGAACAATGTATTTAAATGCCGACAAAATCGGACCCACGATTACAAGGGAAGGAGACAGCAGAATAACAAAAGTCGGCAAAGTGCTAAGAAAGTTTAGTTTGGACGAATTGCCTCAAATGTTTAACGTCCTTTTGGGTCAAATGAGCCTTGTCGGTTATAGGCCCGGAGTAAGGGAAAATTACAGCGAAGCGGATCTAAAAAGCAGAATTTTCGATTTAAAACCGGGTATAACAGGGTACGCCCAGGTAATGGGAAGAAGTATGCTGACAACGGAAGAAAAAAGAAATTGGGAACTAAAATATGCTCAAGATGTTTGCTTTTTAGTGGACCTCAAAATACTTATGTTAACAGTCAAAAAAGTTGTGACTGGAAAAGCAGCATATTAGAAGGAGGCTTGAGTCCTTGGAAACATGCATTGGATTAATAGCCGGTCATAGCGGCGATTCTCTTACAGACATATTAAAAAGAAAGGGATATAAGGTTGCAATTGTAGGCGGAACCGAAAATGAGCCCGGAATGGATAAAGCCGATTTTGTGTTAGTTGAAGATTTGTCAAACCACAGCGAAATTATCAGTTTTTTTAGAAAGAATGAAGTTAACAAAGTTATCATAGGAACAGGACATCACAAGGTTATTTTGTTGGCGGAAATCTTGGAAAGGGCCGGATTTAAAACCAACATCAACTATCAAAAAAGCCTTTTAGCCAAAGACAAAATCAAGTTTAAAGAAGAACTCTTAAGAATGAAAATAGCCACCCCCAAATATTTGAGTATTGGTGTTAATGAAGATGCTTCAATAGATGAGATAACCGGCAAAATTGCAATCCCTTGTGTTGTAAAATCCTCTGTTGATGCAGTTCAACCGGTAAAAGCAAATTCGGTGGCCGAACTTAAAGAAGCCATTGAAGCAGTAAAGGCAACCAACACCGTCGTACTGATTGAAGAATATATCAAGGGTAATGATTGTACTGTTGCTGTGGAAAGCGACGGAAAAAACATCCGAAGTCTGGGCATAACATATTACTGCAAAGCCAAAGAATACAGGCTAAAGGGATTTGACGGAGCGTATTCTGCGAAAATGTCCGAGGATAAAGAATCCGAGATTTGCAATATATCTGTTCAAATTGTTGAACAATTAGGTTTTACCGGTTTGCTTAGACTTGACTTTATTGTTGACGAATATACCGGAAAAGTCTATGTTTTGGAGCTAAACACGGTAATTGTAACAGGATATAATGGCAGTGCATACCCCTTCTTTAAGAGACAAGGCATAGATATTGCGGAAGTTATGATATCAAACTCCCTCAAATTATTGGGACTGGAGAAGGAATCATGAAAAAAGTTTTGTTTGTAACTTATGGCGGAGGCCATGTGAGAAGCGCAATTCCCGTCATTAAAGAACTGAAATCAAGAGGGCATAAAGTCTCTGTCCTTGGACTAACAAGCAGCGTAAAGGATTTAAAAAAACATAAAATTTCATTTAAGGGCATCAAAGATTATTTGAATCTGTTCAAAGAGGAAGAAGTGCAAAAAATTTTAGAATACGGAAACATGCTTGTTAATGAGCATTTTGATGCCGGCTCAAGCTTGGATAAGCCGGAAATCAAAGTGTATTTGGGGATGAATTTATGGGATTTGTCCATTCAATTTGAAAGCTTTGAAAAAGCAGTCGAGTTATTTAATGAAAGTGGAAGAAATTGCTTTTTCCCCGTTAATTCAATGGAAAGGATATTAAGCTGTGAAAGACCGGATGTAATTGTGGTTACATGCGGTAAAAGGGCCGAGAAAGCTGCTGCCGTATGTGCCGGTAAAATGGGCATAAAGGTGGTGCGCATAGTCGATCTTTTAGGAGAAAACTTCAAAATTCCATACAAAGCAAAGGTATGTGTGTTAAACGGCTATGCCAAAGAAAACATACTTTCAATCAACAAAAACCTGGACGAACAGGACGTAATTGTCACCGGTCAGCCGAATATTGAGCTGACTTGCACCAAAGAGCAGCTTGAGGATTTTATAAAAAGATACAGTCTTTATAAATTTGAGAAGGTGATTTCTTTTTTCTCCCAGCCCAACATAGCTTATAGAGAGGAAGTTCTATCTGAGTTTATTAAGCTTTTGCAAAAGAGAACAAACTTTATGGGCATATGGAAAACCCATCCCAACGAGCAAATGAACTTATACACAAAGTACTTAGATTTATTGCCTCCAAATTTACTGATTCTAAAAGAAGAGGATACCAATTTGATTTTAGCTAAGTCCGATTTGGTAATTACCTTTTACTCTACAGTGGGACTACAAGCGATAGCCGCAGATAAACCCCTTATAACCGTCAATTTTTCAAATAATGCACATCCGGTGGAATATGACAAGTTGGGATGCGCCCTTCTTGTTAAAAATGCCGGGGAATTTGAGGGTGCTGTAAATCTTTTGCTTGAAAACAGTAATTTGCAGGCCCGCTTCCATGAGGCAAGGAAAAAACTAATGCCACCTAAAGGGGCGGCTCAAAATATAGCAGATGTTATTGAATACTCATAAAAGGAGACAGAAAAAATGAGCAAGATTTTAGTAACCGGTGCCGACGGCTTTATCGGAAGTCATTTGGCAGAGGAATTGGTAAAGCTGGGACACAAAGTCAGGGCTTTTGTATGCTACAATTCTTTTAATTCTTGGGGGTGGCTGGACACCTTCCCTAAAGAGATTTTGGAAGAGATAGAGGTGTTTTCCGGAGATATTCGGGACTCTAATGGTGTTCGCGAAGCAATGAAAGGAACGGATAAAGTTTTTCACCTTGCGGCGCTGATAGCTATTCCCTTTAGTTATCATTCACCGGAGGCTTATGTAGACACAAACATCAAAGGCACTTTGAATGTCTTGCAGGCGGCCAGAATTCTTGATACACCAAGACTGTTCATTACCTCTACATCGGAAGTGTACGGAACGGCTCAATATGTTCCCATAGACGAGCGACACCCTTATCAGGGACAGTCCCCCTATTCCGCAACAAAGATAGGTGCGGACAGACTAGCCGAATCTTTTTACAGGAGCTTTGACATGCCAATAACAATAGTAAGACCGTTTAATACATATGGACCAAGGCAATCCGCAAGAGCCGTCATACCGACAATCATAACCCAGCTCCTTTCCGGAAAAGAAGAGATAAAGCTTGGTTCATTGACTCCCACAAGGGACTTTAATTATGTTAAAGATACCGTAAACGGCTTTATTGAAATATCCAAAACGGATAAAACCATAGGTGAGGAAATCAATATTGCAAGCCAGCAAGAGATATCTATCGGTAAGCTCGCTGAAGAATTGATAAGGCAGATTAATCCAAATGCAAAAATCGTGTGCGACGAAGAAAGGTTAAGACCCGAAAAAAGTGAAGTCAACAGGCTGCTGGGTTCTAATGAGAAGCTAAAAAGGCTTACAAACTGGAAGCAAAATTATACCCTTGAGCGTGGCCTGGCAGAGACTATTGAATTTATCAGCCGCAATTTAGACAAGTACAAAACCGACCTTTACAACATCTAATTGGAGGTGCAAAAGTGAGCAGGGAACTTCTACTGTTGTCAATTCCCAACCTGAAGGGAAAAGAAATTGAATATGTCACAAATGCCCTCAAATCCGGGTGGGTTTCCACTGCCGGGCCTTATGTGGCTGACTTTGAATCAAAGCTTTCCGAGTATGTAAACTGTAAAGGTGCGGTTTCATGTCAAAACGGAACATCGGGGCTTCACACAGCTCTCCTTGTTTGCGGCATCTCAAAGGATTGTGAAGTCATTGTCCCAACCCTTACATTTATTGCTGCGGTAAATCCGGTAAAATATGTTGGCGCAGAGCCGGTATTTATGGACTGTGACGATTCCCTTACCATGGATGTTGCCAAACTTAAAGCTTTTTTGGAGAATGAATGCACTTTCATAGACGGAAAGCTCATAAACAAGGCTACAAAAAAGCATGTAAAGGCAATACTGGCGGTACATGTATTCGGCAATATGGCTGACATGGAAGGCATTATGGAGCTTTCCCAAAAATACAATCTAAAAGTCATAGAAGATGCCACTGAAGCCCTTGGGACTTACTATACTGACGGGAAATTCAAGGGCAAATACGCCGGAACCATCGGTGATGCCGGTGTGTATTCCTTTAACGGAAACAAAATTATCACCACTGGCGGCGGAGGGATGATTGTTTCAAATAATGAGAATTTGTTAAAAAGAGCAAAGCATCTCACAACCCAGGCAAAATGCGATGAACTCTACTTTATCCACGACGAAATCGGCTACAACTACCGGATGACAAATATTCAAGCAGCAATGGGACTTGCACAATTGGAGCAAATTGAACATTTTATAGAAACAAAGAGAGAAAATTATGAGTTTTACAAAAAAGAAATAATGAAAATTCCCAGACTTAAGATATTGGAATTTAGGGATAACATAAGACCAAATTATTGGTTCTATTCATTGTATATAGATGAAAATTATCCGTTAAACAGAGATGAGCTAATTGGGTATCTGGCATCAAAGAAAATTCAAACAAGACCGATATGGGGGCTTATTAGCGAGCAAAAACCCTATAAAGCCAACCAGTCATACAGGATTGAAAAAGCATTTAAATATTTGGAGCATGTAGTTAACATTCCTTGCAGCTCAAATCTTCAAAAAGAAGATGCAGAATATGTAGTTGAATGTTTAAAACAAGCAGGGGTATAGAGCAATGGATGTTGTAGATTTTTTGATAGATGAGGAAGTAACGGTGCTAAATGCAATGGAACAACTGGATAAGGTTGCAAAAAAGGTGCTCTTCGTTATAAATGAAGGCCGCTTTGTTGCAACTGTTACCGACGGGGATATAAGGCGTTGGATTTTACGGAAAGGAAATCTTGACGCAAAGGTCAAGGAAATTGCCAACTACAACCCAAAATTTCTCTACGCAGAGGAAAAGGCCAAGGCTAAAGAATATATGAAAAAGTACTCTGTTGAGGCCCTGCCCATACTGGATAAAGAGCGCAATATTGTCTCCGTCATCCTCTGGAACGATGAGCAAATAGAATCAAAGAAAAACCTGGACATTCCGGTGGTAATCATGGCCGGAGGACAGGGTACCAGACTTCATCCGTATACCAAAATACTCCCAAAGCCCTTAATACCGATAGGCGAAATACCCATTGCAGAGCATATAATGAACAGGTTTAACAAATTCGGATGCAAAGAGTTTTATCTCATCCTAAATCACAAGAAAAATACCGTAAAAGCATACTTTAGTGATATTGAAAAAAGCTACTCTGTAAATTACGTAGAAGAAGAAAAGCCTTTGGGAACAGGCGGTGGACTTGGCCTTTTAAAAGGCAAAATCGTTTCCACCTTTATCCTGTCAAATTGCGATATCCTAATAGAAGAGGATTATGAAAAAATATACAAATACCATAAAAAAATGAACAATCTGATAACCATGGTTTGCTCTCTAAAGAATATTAAAATTCCCTATGGCGTTATTGAAATCAATGACAAGGGTGAAATCGAAAACATAAAGGAAAAGCCCGAGCTGGTATACTTTGTCAATACAGGGATGTATTTTGCCGAACCTAAAATCATTGAAGAACTGGAAGAAAACCGGTCCGTGGAATTTCCGGATATCATTAAGAAATATAAATCCAAAGGAGAAAGGATCGGGGTCTATCCGATAAGCGAAAACAGCTGGATGGACATGGGACAGTTTGATGAAATGGAAAAAATGAAGAGAAGGTTGGAAAAAGATGAATAAAAAAATTCTGTTAATAGGCGGCGGTGGGCACTGCAAATCCGTTTTAGACAGCCTTCTTGATTTAAATGAGTATGATGATATAGGTATCATAGATAGTATGGGAAATATAGGAAGTACAGTGTTGGGTATACCAATACTTGGCAGTGACAAGGACCTTCCTTCTTTGTACAAAGCCGGGTATCGTCACGGGTTTGTCACTGTAGGAAGTGTAGGTAATCCCGCTTTGCGTATCAAGCTTTTTAATACTCTGTGTGAGATGGGATTTATTATTCCCAATATAGTTGATGCTTCTGCTAAAGTAAGTAAGCATACCCAAATCGGCAAAGGGGTTTTTATCGGCAAACAGGCCATTGTAAATGCCGGTGCCGTAATTGGAAACGGAGCAATTATCAATTCCGGCGCCATTATTGAACATGACTGCGAAATCGGAGAGTTTGTGCATATAGCTCCGGGAACTGTTTTATGCGGAGGAGTAAAAGTCGGAAAGCATTCCCATATCGGTTCAAATGCTGCTGTCAAACAGCAAGTTTGTATCGGTTCAAACTGTTTAATCGGAATGGGAAGTGTTGTGACAAAAGATATAGGTGATAACATAACGGCATATGGAAATCCGTGCAGAGAGGTGGAGAAGCTTTGAAGGTTTTTGTTATTGCGGAAGCAGGCATAAATCACAACGGGAGCCTTGCGCTTGCAAAGAAACTGGTGGATGAATCTAAAGCTGCGGGTGCTGACTGCATAAAGTTTCAAACCTTCATATCAAAGAGCCTTGTTACAAAAAACGCGTTGAAAGCAGAGTACCAAAAGCAGCAAACAGGAGCTTGGGAATCTCAGTATGATATGCTCAAAAAATATGAGCTATCCTTTGATGAATTTGCTGAGCTAAGTAAATACTGCACGGATAAAAATATTGAGTTTCTTTCCACAGCCTTTGATTTTGAAAGTATAGAATTTTTAGAAAGCTTGGGAATGAAAAGATGGAAGATTCCTTCAGGTGAGATTACAAATCTTCCTTATTTAATAAAAATTGCAAAGTTAAGAAAGCCCGTCATTTTATCTACGGGTATGAGCACAATGGATGAAATAAAGAATGCGGTTTCGGTATTGAAAGAAAACGGTGCCGGAGAGATTACGGTTCTTCACTGCACTACAGAGTACCCGACACCTTTTGGCAATGTAAACCTTAGAGCCATGCTTTCAATAAAAGAAGAACTTCATGTAAAGGTAGGCTACTCCGACCATACGAAAGGAATTGAAGCAGCCATTGCAGCTGCAGCCTTGGGAGCTTCCGTTATAGAAAAACATTTAACTTTGGATAAGAATATGGAAGGCCCTGACCATAAAGCAAGCCTTGAGCCTTGGGAAATGAAAGCCATGGTAGATTCTATAAGAAATATTGAGCTTGCTTTGGGAGATGGAATAAAAAGACCTTCAGAGTCTGAGAAAAAGAATATTTGTGTGGCCCGAAAAAGCATTGTGGCCAAAAGAAATATCAAAAAGGGTGAAATCTTCACAGAAGAAAATTTGACGGTAAAAAGGCCCGGTAACGGCATCAGCCCGATGCGATGGTTTGAAGTCTTGGGTAAAAGAGCTATAAGAGATTTTAATGAAGACGAGTTGATAGAGTTATGAAGAAAACAATAAGCGTATTTACAGCTACAAGAGCCGAATATGGTTTGTTAAAGCCCATAATATATAAATTGAGCAAAATAAAAGAGTTTGATGTAAGGATTGCGGCAACCGGTGCACACCTTTCACCGGAGTTTGGGCTCACTTACAAAGAAATTGAAAAAGACGGATTTCATATAGATGAGAAAATAGAAATTCTCTTAAGCGCGGATACACCGTCTGCAATATCCAAATCAATGGGGCTTGTTATGATTGGATTTGCAGATTATTTTAAAAGAATTAGTCCGGATTTGCTGATTGTCCTAGGAGACAGATATGAAACCCTTGCAGTTTCAATGGCAGCCGTAAACCAAAGAATACCCATTGCCCACCTTTACGGCGGTGAAGCAACGGAAGGAGCTGTTGACGACTCAATTCGTCATGCCATAACCAAGTTAAGCTATCTTCATTTTACCAGTACGGATGTTTACCGCAAAAGAGTTGTACAGCTCGGAGAACATCCCGATAGGGTGTTTAATGTGGGAGCCATTGGTATAGAAAATATCCTAAACGAAAAACTGCTGTCAAAAGAAGAACTGGAAGAGGAATTAAAGACGGATTTAAGCAAGCCCTATGCAATGGCTTGCTTTCACCCGGTAACTTTGGAAGAAAACACTTCAAAAAAGCACATTACCGCCCTGCTTGAAGCGTGCAGGGCATATAAGAATATGAATTTCATATTTACCAAAACCAATGCCGACTCGGACGGACGCATTATAAACCGGCTTATTGACAAATACTCCAAAGAAAATGACAACATTACTGCCTTTACATCTATGGGCACGGTTAAATACTTAAGCGCCCTAAAATACAGTGCCATGATAATTGGCAATTCCTCAAGCGGAATATTGGAAGCCCCCAGCTTTGGTATTCCCACAATAAATATCGGTGAAAGGCAAAAAGGAAGAATACAAGCCACAAGTGTCATAAACTGCAACCCTGCTGAAGAAGAAATAAAGCAAGCAATTGAAAGGGCTTTGTCCGAGTCTTTCATCAGGCAGGCAAAAGAAACGGTCAACCCTTATGGAGACGGAAACACTTCTCAAAAAGTCGTCGAGGTAATTAAAGAATATGTTTTGGGTGAAAAAATCAATCTTAAAAAAGGGTTTTTCAACATCGAGGTAGGGATATGAAAAATATGGCAATCATTCCGGCAAGGTCCGGTTCTAAAGGCTTAAAGGACAAAAATATAAAACTGCTTAACGGAAAGCCCCTGTTGGCATATTCAATTGAAGCCGCAAAAGAATCCGGTTTGTTTGAAGAAGTAATGGTGTCCACCGATTCAGAAGAATATGCTAAAATCGCCAGGCAATGGGGAGCCAATGTTCCTTTTCTTAGGCCTGCGGAACTTTCCAATGATACGGCTTCATCATGGGATGCGGTTAAATACGTTATAGAAAGGTACATAGAGCTTGGGGTTGAGTTTGACACAGTGGCCTTGCTGCAGCCGACTTCTCCCTTAAGGAGCTCTGCTGATATTGTCAAAGGGTATGAGATCATGGAGAAGAAATCTGCAAATTCTGTTATAGCGGTATGCGAAGCGGAGCATTCACCGTTATGGATGAATACCTTGCCCAAAAACCGTTCCATGGCTGGTTTTATAAGGCCTGAAATCGCCAATACTCCCAGGCAAAGAATACCTACCTATTACAGAATCAACGGTGCTTTATATATTGTAAAGGTTGAGTTTTTAATGAATTTCAAAGACATTTACTCACACAAAAGTTATGCCTTGATTATGGATAAAGAAAGTTCCGTTGACATTGACGATATATTTGATTTTAAGATTGCAGGCCTAATATTAAAAGAAAGGTCAAAATAGCTCCTTTATTTTAAGGTATATTTTTAAAATCAGGTGATTAAAATGGCATCAAAGGTAGTTTATTTTTTGATTTTGATTTTAGCATTTATAAATATAGTGATACTTCTTCGAAGCAACACAAGGAAAAAAACAATTGCGGCTGATTCGATATTTTTGCTGTTTGTACTGACGCTTCCCATCATAGGCAGGTATGAATCCTTGGCTGTTTTTTTAGTGTCATTTTTACTAATGCTATATAAAATCCGAATAGAAAGAAATGCACTGACGTCAGAATATTTCCTTGTTGTACTGGTGGGATTTTTAGGTATATTTAATTCCATTTATATAGCGACTTCATTTAGGGAGCTTCTTATAGTAGTATCATATTTCTTGATTAGTATTACGGCTACTTCTTTAGCTTATGAGTTTAAGGACGCTTTTATCGAAAAAGCCTTTCGGTTTGTAATAGTTTCGGCTTTAAGCGCGTCATGCTTAAAGCTCATTGACTTAATCGGTCTGTTCGATTTTAGAAAATATATAATTTTATTAAAGACTGACAACCATTTTGCATATTATATTGGGGGCATATTAATAATTGCTGTTGTAATGCTGTATGATAAAACCAAAACTTTCAAAAAAATAAATCCCCTTACTATTGTTGTTTTTGCAATAGCTTTAATTTCTGCAGGCAGCAGAGGTGCATTGGTGGCAATCGTTACGACCCTTGGAATCTTTGCCATTTATAACAGGAAATACAAGACGGTATTTATTATGGCTTTGATTTTCATCATAGGATACCTTAACTTTGAAAGCCTGCCTTACGATATTCAAAGAACCCTGTTATCAATAACCAACAAAGCAGCTACTTTCTCAAACATAGAAAGGCTTGCAATTTGGAATGCAAGCATACAGATGATTAAAGATCATCCTTTGGTCGGAGTGGGAATCGACAACTGGAGATATTATTATTTGCTGCCCCAATATATGCAATCTGTAAACATCTATCCCCACGCCCACAACTTTTATCTTCAGACGGGAAGTGAATTGGGGATCACCGGATTGGTTTTGTACCTTTTGATTTTTGCCACGAATATATACTACTCCGTTTATGTTTTTAAAAGGTCAATGCACAATAGCAGAAAGTGTATAGCACTATCGTCCGTAATGTTTGTTGTCTTCACAGCCATATACTGTATGTTCAACAATCCCCTTTTTAACAGTAAACCTGCAATGCTTTTTTATATAGTCGCAGGACTGAATGCCGGAATTTACAAACTGACTAGAGAGGAAGTGAAAATCCATGAAGAAAAGGCTGACAATACTGCAAATCAGGTCCGAATTTAGAGACAACGGGCCCGGAACACAGAGCCTGGAGATTGCCCGTGAAATGAGACGAAGAGGTCATAATACAATTTTTGCGTCGAGCGGAGGAATCCTTGCAGAAGAAATCAGAAAAGAGTTTAAGCACATTGACATACCCACACTGGCAATAAATAAAAGAGGCCCTGTTTCCACAATAAAAAATATTATAAAGATAAGAAAAATACTCAAGGAAGAAAACATTGACGTGATACACGGCCACAATGCCGCTGCAGCATTTACCTCATACTTGGCATCAAAGACTGTAAATAGAAAAGTGGCAATTACCCACAGTGTTAGAGGTATGGAAATTCGCAAAGGTTATCAGTGGAGAAATTTCATATACAGGCTTTACCCTGCCACTTTTTTTGCGGTATCCGATTTTACAAAGCAAATGCTGATTAGAGCGGGAGTGAGAGAGGATAGAATTATAAATACATACAACGGAGTGGATACCGAAAAATTTGACATATCAAAATGTCATAGGGATGCTTTCAGAAATGAAATTGGGACCGGGGAAGATACGGTTCTTATCGGTACCGTGGGAAGAGTCAACTACAACAAGGGCCAAGAAGTACTTATAAAGGCTATTCCATACATCCTTAAGAAAACCTCAAATTTCAAAGTTGTAATAGTCGGAGACGGAGAAAGACTTGAGGCTTGCAAAGAACTTGCAAGGGATTTGGGTGTGGAAGAATTTGTGCATTTCACTGGATTTAGAAGGGATATACCCAATATTCAAGCGGCTTTGGACATATATACCCTTGCTTCGGTTAAAGGAGAAATGTTCCCAAACTCCATACTTGAAGCAATGGCTATGGGAAATCCGTGGGTTGCCAGTAAGCTTAGCGGAATTCCGGAAATATCCGAAAACGGGAAGAACGGGCTTTTAGTCCAGCCAAACAACTGTGAAGACCTTGCGGATAAACTAAGTGAATTGATTATTAATGAAATCTTGAGAAAAAACATGGGAAAAAACTGCATTAAAACTGTTTATGAAAAGTACACCATTAAAAAAGTCTGTGATGCTATAGAATACGGATACTTGAATGCTTTCAATCAATTAATATGACGAGGGTCGAGGATATATGAAAAAAGTTGCCATAGTACTGGTTATTATAACAATTGCATCAAAATTCTTCGGTTTTTTTCGTGAAATAACTCTGTCGTACTTTTATGGTGTGAGCAGTGAAAGCGATGCTTATATAACAGCCCTTACAATACCCAGTGTCATTTTTGCCTTTGTCGGTGCCGGGCTTGCTACAACATTTATTCCCATACACAACAGCGTATTGACCGAAAAAGGCACCAATGCTGCAAACGCTTTTACCAGCAAAGTTGTAAATATTATTACAGGTATCTCTACAGCAATTATTTTTTTGATATTTATTTTTACAAAAGAAATAGTAAGATTGTTTGCATACGGTTTTGATAATGAAACTATGAGTCTGGCAGTTCAATTTACCAGAATAATTTCCCTAAGTATTTATTTTATTGGAATCGGGTATGTTTTTAAAAGTTTGCTTCAGATTAAAAACAACTTTGTTATTCCGGCAATAGTAGGGTTTCCCTACAACTTCATAGTTATAATATCTATTATTGCAAGTACAAACTGGGATATCTTAATTTTACCTTTAGGAACTTTCATTGCAATGTCACTGGAAACCATTTTTTTGTTTCCCAGTATAATAAAGTCGGGATACAAGCATAGGCTGGACTTTAAAATTGATGACGACATAAAAAAGATGTTTTTCTTATCAATACCGGTTATATTGGGAACCTCCGTAAACCAAGTCAACAAGCTTGTTGACAGGACACTGGCCTCCCAAATTTCCGTGGGAGGAATTTCTGCCTTAAACTACGCATCAAGATTGAACAATTTCGTCCAAGGAGTTTTCGTTGTCTCGGTAGTTGCGGTGATGTATCCTGCAATATCAAAATTGGCGGCTGAAAATAATATAAAAGAGCTTAAAAAAGTGTTGTCGGAATCCATTATCGGAGTGACGCTGCTATTGGTGCCGTTAACTGTCGGGGCTATGATTTTTTCAAGAGAAATAGTTGTATTACTGTTTGGAAGAGGGGCATTTGACCAAACGGCAATAGATATGACTTCCGTATCCTTGTTTTATTATTCTATCGGTATGCCGGCATTTGGAATCAGAGATGTTTTGGCAAGAGTGTTTTACTCTGTTAAAGATACTAAAACTCCAACGATTAACGCAGGTATTGGCATGGCATTAAATATTATTTTGAATATAATTTTATCTCAGTACTTAGGAATCGGAGGTTTGGCACTGGCAACCAGTATAGTGGGCATATTTATTACAATATTAATGTTCGCAACGCTAAGACGGAAAATAGGCCCTTTGGGAATAAAATCAATGGGTTTGAAATTTCTCAAGATTTTGGCAGCCTCGTTGATTATGGGCTTTATAGCATATATATCTTACGAATATATTAAAAACTTTTTAAGCCCTAATATTTCAATTGTAATATCAATTATAGGCGGAGCATTGATATATTTTGTAATTATCTATTTTATGAAAATTGATGATGTAGATGTTTTGGTAAATCAGTTTAAGAGAAAATTAGCCGAAAGAAAAAAGGCTATTTGATTTTGCACGTTTATTCAAAGAAAGGAGCTATTTCAAAATTTTATTTTGAAACAACCCCTTTTTATTATTGTCATTAATTTATTTCTTAGTATTAATTAGATTTTTATTCTCTTTAATGCAAACTCATTTTCTTTTAAATCGTACTGGGATTCTTCCGTCCAATCCTTTAGAATATAGTTGTATTTTTCCGACAGTATTGCATTTTTCACATTTTGAACAACGTCTTTATATTCCGTCCTTTTCTCCAGCTTTACAACGTGGTATGCATAATTTGTCTCAACTATATCTGTATCCCCAACTTTATGTCCAAAAGCCCATTTAACAAGATTTACTAAAGCAGGATCACCTGCCTTGGTATAATTAATATCCAGCAATCCCTTGTTCCCCTCAACACCGCTGTCCTCTGAAAGCTCCAATGCCAACGCTTCCATGTCTTCTCCCTTGTTTACCCTCTCAAGGGCAGCCTTTGCCTTGTCATATACCTTTTTCTTGTCCTCCTCCGACAAGGAAACGTCTGTCATAGGATTAATAGTGTAAAATATTATTTGCCTTATGGTTAGCTTATCAAAAATATCTTTGTTTTCTTTGTATCTGTTTTCCAATTCTTCGTCGGTAACGGTAATCTTTTTTTGCTCATCTTCCACAAATTTGAAAACAAGTCTTAGGTCTTTTAATATCTCTTTATATTGTCCAATAGTAATTCCATAGGTATCTTTGAACATTTCTTCAGCTGACATGATTTTGACGCCGGTATTTTTCGCTGCCTGATTAAACTGTTCCATTTGACTGAGAAGTGTGGTGATTGAATTTTCAATTTCCTGCATATCTTTGTCGTTTAAAAACAATCCTCTTTCCTTGGCTTTCAAAAGCTGTATCTTAAACTCCTTGCAACTGTCAAGAGCTCTTTGCTTTGCAAGCTCTCTTGCGTCAACACCTTCCACTTTCGAATCCCAGAAAGCCTTTTTTGATGCTTCGTCTTCAAGCTTCGCATCATTTTCCATTTGAATTTTTACCGAACCCAGAAAATATTTGTACTCATTACTGGTAATTTTCTCGCCTGCAACAGTAGCTACATAACTTGTTGCATACGAATACCAAACAACACCTCCCACAGTCAAAGCTACAACCAGTAACGCTATAACAGCAATGACTGCCTTCTTTTTCCCGTCAATCTTTTTCCTCATATTCAATAGAATCCCTCACATTCCATAAGTAATATTACTATCTTCATGCTGTCTTTCCGGCGCAAGAAAAATAGCACAGCTTGAATTGAAATTTAATATGCTTTGTCGGATTTATATAATTATTTTATGTCTACACAATAATGCCAACTATATTTATTATAATAAATTATAAATCCTCCTGCAATTTCTTAATGTCTTGTAACAAAATCTTAATAATTTCGAGAATATCCTCTCTCTTAACTCCCGTTGTCTTAAAGGTGATATAGGGTTTGTTGCTGGCCGTAAAAAGAAGTTTTCTTCTGTATTTGTCCATGAGCTTTCCCAATACCTCAAAATTTATGCTTTTATTTTCAGAGTACTGAAAGATTACAGTATCGTTCTTTTCCTGAACGGATGAAAATCCGCACGCTTTAGCCAAAGATTTTATGTATGCAATTTCAAGCAAATTCTTTACCGGCTGCGGTATCTCGCCGTAGCGGTCCATCAGCTCGTCCTCAATATCCAGCACATCATGGTCATCATTTATTGATGCAATTTTTTTATACATATCAATCTTTTGGTTCTCGTCATTGATGTAATCATTATCTATATAGGCGCTCACATTTATATCTATGGAAATCTCCTCTTCCTCCTTTTCGTAAGGTATGCCCCTAAGCTCGTTTACCGCTTCAGCCAAGAGCTTGCAATACATGTCATAACCGACGGAGTCTATGTGTCCGTGCTGCTGCGGACCGAGAAGATTTCCCGCACCCCTTATTTGAAGGTCGCGCATCGCTATTTTAAATCCCGAACCGAATTCCGTAAACTCCTTTATTGCCTGGAGCCTTTTTTCCGCAATTTCAGAAAGCACCTTGTCCTTTTTGTATGTTATGTATGCATAGGCAAGCCTGTTTGAACGGCCCACCCTGCCCCTCAACTGGTAAAGCTGGGCAAGTCCCATCTTGTCTGCATCTTCTACTATAATGGTATTTACATTTGGCATATCCAAGCCAGATTCAATTATGGTAGTGCACACAAGAACATCATACTCACCGTTGACAAATTGGAACATAATGTTTTCCAGCTCCGTCTCGTTCATCTGCCCATGGGCAACAGCTACCCGGGCTTCGGGAACCAGCTTTTGTATTTCCGCTGCCTTCAAATTTATGCTTCTTACCCTGTTGTAAAGATAAAAGACCTGTCCTCCCCGGCTCATTTCCCTGCTTATAGCATCCCTTACAACCTCATCGTTGTATTCCATAACATATGTTTGAACCGGATATCTCTCCTCCGGTGGGTCTTCAATAGTGCTTATATCCCTAATTCCTACAAGGGACATATGCAGGGTTCTCGGTATGGGGGTTGCCGTGAGGGTCAAAACATCAATATTTGTCTTCATGCCTTTTATCTTTTCTTTGTGCGCCACTCCAAAACGCTGCTCTTCGTCTATAACCAAAAGTCCAAGGTCTTTAAAGGCTATATCCTTCTGAAGCAGCCTGTGGGTTCCGATAAGTACATCAACCATGCCCGTTTTTACATCTTTTAATATCCTCTTCTGCTCCGACTGCGACCTAAACCTGCTTATCACTTCCACCGTTACGGGAAAGTCTTTCATTCTCTCCTTGAAATTGTTGTACTGTTGCTGGGCAAGAACCGTTGTAGGAACAAGATAAGCCACCTGCTTTCCGTCCATAACCGCCTTAAATACTGCACGCATTGCCACTTCGGTCTTGCCGTAGCCCACATCGCCGCAAAGAAGCCTGTCCATCGGCTTAGGCGATTCCATATCCCTTTTTATCTCCTCAATACATTTTAGCTGGTCCTCTGTCTCCTGGTACGGAAACAGGTCCTCAAACTGTTTCTGCCACACCGTATCTTTTCCGAAGGAATGCCCTTTTGCAGCTTCCCTCCGGGCATATAGATTAATAAGCTCCTCAGCAAGCTCCTTCAACGATTCCTTCGCCTTGGCCCTGGCCTTTGTCCAATCCGTTCCCCCCAGTTTGCTAAGCTTCGGCGTTTTCCCCTCGGAACCTATGTATTTCTGTATCAAATCAAGCTGGTTTGTAGGAACATAAAGATAATCCCCTTCACTGTACTGAATTTTGAGATAATCCTTTTTTATGTTCTCTACCACCAGTTGTTCAATTCCTATATATTTTCCTATACCATGAATCTCATGAACGACATAGTCCCCGACATTCAAATCAGTAAATACGCTTATTTTCTTTCCCTTGGCAGATTTATGCTTTCTTAATTTTTTCTCCTGTCCAAACAGTTCTTTTCCGCTTACTACCACAAATCCAATGCCCGGGTATTCAAACCCCCGGTTTAATACGCCATGGGTTATTACCACCTCCCCGGGTTGAATTTCCCGGTTAGGCGTATCCATATATACAGCTTCTATATCCTTCGTCCTTAAAGTCTCCACCAGCATTTCGCCGCGACTTTTAGTCCCGGAAAGTATAACCACTCTTGCGCGGTTTTTCTTCCAGTAGCTTATGTCCTCCGACAGTATCTCCAAATGCCCCTGATATGAATTAAGGAGCTTTGAGGCTATGTTCTCCCTCTTTACTTCCTGCTCATAATTAGATGGAAGAGTGGAAAAATACAAGGTGTTTTTGGTTTTCTCAAGCTTCTCCCGTAAATAATCACAGTCAAAGAAAATATCAAAGCTTCCTGCAAGGAGCTGTCCGTTTTCCATGAAGCTTTTACACATCTCATTGCTTTCCGCCAAAAGGGTCTCAAGTCTTTGCTCAAATCTTTTGGGTTCATCCACAAAAGTGTGTATCTCGGACTCAATATAATCAGTTATGATAGACGGTTTTTCGATAATATAAGGAATATACCTGTCCATCCCTGCAAAATAGTATTCTTGAGAAAATCTTTCAATATCGGAGCTTATTTTTGCCTCAAGCCTTTCTTTCTGATTCTTGCTGTCTTTACCCTCCATTTTCTTTATCTGCTCTTTGAGGTCATTAGATATTCTCTCTAAAATGGTATCCCTGAAGTCTAAGGAATAAATCAACTCCCTTGCAGGCAAAACCGTTATTTCTTCAATGTTTTCCATAGACCTTTGGGTCATGGTGTCAAAGCTTCTTACAGAGTCTATCTCATCGTCAAAAAGCTCAATTCTTACCGCAGTGTCACTGTTTGCCGGAAAAATATCTATAATTCCTCCCCGGACTGCAAACTGGCTTTTTCCTTCAACGGTTGTCACTCTTTCATAACCTATGGATACAAGCTTTTGTATAAAAAGGCTAAGGTCAATCCTATCCCCTAAAGCAATATTTATTATGCTTTCTTTGAAAAGCTCTTTATCGATGAGTTTTTGACACAATGCCTCGGCACTGGTTACTATAAAGCTGTAGTCATCGTTTACAATCCTGTAAAGAGCACTTATTCGCTCATAAATTGAATCGTAACTCTTTGCCTCCACATCATGAAGCATAATTTCCCTTGACGGGAAAAATACAGCATCTTTCCCGAAGAAAAATGAGATGTCCTCAAACATTCTTCTTGCCTGCATCTCATTATAAGCTATGTATATGCCTTTTAACCCCAGATGGCAGCATAGAGCACAGGCTATATGAGCCTTCTGGGATTCCGAAGGACCTGTCAGAGTTGTAGGTATTCCCTTTTTGACGTTCTCAAGTACATCGGTATACTCCTTTATTTCAAAAAGGGGCTCCATCAGATACTGTTTATCCTTTAATATACTCATATCGAATAAACCTCTTAGCATCAGTGTATTATTTGTTGTATTTATTCATCGCGCTGTCAATACCGGATTTTACTATGGTCTCAACAGCGTCTGCGGCACGCTCGATAGCTTCTTCAACCATCTTTCTTTCATCATTGGAGAACCTGCCAAGAACGTAATTTGCCAGATCCCATCCTTCCGGCGGCTTGTCGATACCGATTCTCACCCTGGGAAATTCATCGGATTGTATCTGGTATATTACCGATTTCATTCCGTTATGGGTTCCGGCACTGCCCTTGGGCCTCAATCTGAGCTTTCCCACAGGCAAATCTATGTCATCATATACTATTATAATATTTTTTACAGGAATCTTATACCATTCAACTATTTCCCGTACACTTTCGCCGCTAAGGTTCATAAAGGTCTGAGGCTTGGCCAAAATTACCTTTCGCCCTCCTATATTTCCATCTCCGATAAGGGCCTTATGCTTTAGCTTTGAAAGCTTTATATTGTGTCTTCTTGAGAGAATCTCCACAGTGTCAAACCCCACATTATGTCTGGTATTTTCATACTTGGCTCCCGGATTGCCAAGTCCCACTATTACAAACAAATCCTCCAAATTTTCCACCTCTTCTTATGTTTACACGATAGCATTTTAAGTAAAATGCAAACTAATAAATTGCCTCCCTAATTCTATTAAGGAGGCAATGTAAAATTTTTTAATATACTATTATTCGCAACAACCTCATGCTTTACCAAAACCTTTAAAGATTAATCCTGCTGGGTAAAGAGCGAGCTTATGGAAATATCTCCGTATATTCTTTCAATGGCTTCAGCAAACACAGAAGCAACTGACAGCGAAACTATCTTATCAAGGCGCTTGCTCTCGTCCAACGGAATTGTATTCAATGTAACAAGCTCCTTGATTTCGGACTCTTTAATTCTTTGAATTGCAGGGCCCGACAAAAGTCCATGAGTACAGCATGCATATACTTCTCTTGCCCCTATTTCCACAAGAGCATTTGCAGCATTAACAATTGTTCCTCCCGTATCAATAAGGTCATCCACCAATATTACTCTCTTATTGTTAACATCTCCTATTATGTTCATTATTTCGGAAACATTTGCCTTCGGTCTTCTCTTGTCGATAATCGCCAACGGAACATCCAATCTTTGAGCAAATTTTCTGGACCTTGAAACACTGCCTACATCAGGCGATACCACAACAACATCGCTCATATCCTGGAATTTCTCCAAGAAATAGTTGGCAAGTATATTACCGCCCAACAGATGGTCCACCGGAATATCAAAAAATCCTTGCAATTGAGGTGCATGAAGGTCCATAGTAAGTACCCTGTCCGCTCCCGCAGTTGTGATAAGATTTGCTACAAGCTTTGCTGAAATAGGATCCCTGGCTTTAGCTTTTCTATCCTGTCTTGCGTATCCGAAATACGGCATTACAGCCGTTATTCTGCCCGCTGAAGCCCTTTTAAGAGCGTCTATCATAATCAACAATTCAACAAGGTTGTCATTAACAGGCGGACATGTGGATTGAATAATAAACACGTCAGAACCTCTTACAACCTCGTCAATATTAATTGCAGTTTCACCGTCGCTAAACTTCCCTACATTTGCCAACCCGAGCGGAAGACCTATTTTTTCTGCAATTTCCTTAGCCAATCCCATGTTTGAGTTTCCTGCAAAAATTTTAATATCCTTCCCATGTAAATTCATCTTATGTTCCCCTTCTTACTTTTTATTATATTAATTATTAAATAATAAAAAATTTATCGTATTTAATCTTTCTCTTGCCTTAGCATTCCTCTTTTTACAACCCAGTCCTCTTTTATTACCTGCCGGCTTCTGGCAATGGCAAGAGAATTTTCCGGTACTTCATCCGTAATTGTAGAGCCTGCTGCCACATATGCATTGCTTTTAACCTCAACAGGCGAAATCAGATTTACATTGCAGCCCACAAACGCATTGTCTCCAACAATTGTCTTGTTCTTCTTCTGTCCGTCATAGTTCACCACTACAACTCCGCATCCTAAGTTGACATTTTTTCCGATTTCGGCATCTCCCACATAAGTAAGATGAGATATTTTTGTTTTATCTCCTATTACAGACTTCTTAACCTCAACAAAATCACCGATTTTAACCTTTTTACCTATCGTACTTCCCGGTCTTATATATGCAAAGGGACCTACTTTCGTATCATCGTCTATCGAACTTTCGAGCACAACGGAATTCTTTATCTCTACTCTGTCGGAAATTTGGGCGCTCACAAGCCTGCTTCCCGGCCCGATTATGCAATCTTCGCCTATTTTAGTCTTTCCTTCAATAATTGTTGAAGGATAAATCACCGTATCAATGCCTATTTCCACATCCTCATCAATATATGTGGAATCAGGGTCAATTATCGTAACTCCATTTTCCATATGTCTTCTTATAATCCTGTCTCTAATTATCCGGCCTGCCTCGGCAAGCTGGACTCTGTCATTTATACCCAGTATCTCGTTGTTGTCCCGAACTTTTATTGCTCCGACCTTTTTGCCTTTGTTTATAAGTATTTCAATAGTGTCCGTAAGGTAGTACTCTCCCTGGCTGTTGTTGTTATCAAGCTCATTTAAAGCTTTCGTCAAATCCTTTATATTAAAACAGTATATCCCTGAATTAATTTCCTTTATATTTCTTTCATCCGAAGATGCATCTTTGTGCTCAACGATTTTTTTGACACTGCCGTCACCGCTTCTTACTATCCTGCCGTATCCGTCAGGGTTATCAAGCTCCGCAGTAATAATCGTGGCTGAATTTGCACTTTCTTTGTGATAATTAATGGTATTGGAAATGGTTTGTGAAGAAATTAGCGGCGTATCTCCATACAGCACTACAACATAACCGTCTTTATCATTCAGGTATTCCTGGGCTTGCATTAATGCATGCCCCGTTCCCATTTGCTTTTCTTGAAAAGCGTAAAGGACTTTGTCTCCCATTTTTTCTTTTACTTGCTCCGCTTTATGCCCAACAACAACTACAACATCATCTATTCCTGCGTTTTTTACCGATCTATAAACCCATTCAACCAAAGGTATACCGAGGATTTCATGCACAACCTTTGCTTTTTTGGACTTCATTCTTTTTCCTTCTCCGGCGGCAAGAATGACTGCCATCAAGCATTCCATTAAAAGTTTTCCTCCTTTTTAAGCTCCATCAAGAAAAAAAGCTTTCAAAGCATCTTGAAGATTCCTTTATAGTATCTATAAAAGAAATTCTGCAATTAATCCATGAAGCTTTTAAAATTTAGCAACCAATAATATAATTATGCAATAAGGGGCATTTTTTAGCCACATCTATTTTCTCATTTTTTAATAAACTTTTCAACAGCAAAAGTAAATTTTCGCATAAATTTTAAATTGCAAGTTTAATTGCCTTACAAAATCTTACAGAACCCTGTTTTA